>NZ_CAXTAZ010000021.1:0-9866 GCF_964242715.1 uncultured Enterovirga sp. | reverse complement strand
GATGGCCCTGGGGCCGCCGTCGACGTCGGTGTCGTTCGAGAGGACCGGGATCGCGGTCGCAGCCGCATCCTCGTCCAGCGTCCGGGCGTCGGCGACACCGACCGGCGCATCGTCAACCGCGTTGACGGTGATGCTGACGGTCGCGGTCGATCCGCCGTTCAACGTGTAGGTGAAGCTGTCCGTGCCGAAGAAGTTGACGTCGGGCCGATAGGTGAGGCCGGTGCCACCGCCCGTGATGACGACCTGCCCGTTCGCGCCCTGGGTGACGGCGGCGACGCCCTTGGGGCCGCCATCCGGGTCGGTATCGTTCGCCAGCACGGCGATGCTGATCGCCCCGGCATCCTCCTCGAGGGTGGCGGCATCCGGAGATGCAACCGGCGGCATGTCCGCCGCCGAACGCCCCTCGTCCAGCCCGTATTCCAGGAAATGGTCGAGCGGGTTCATGCCGGCCGCGGCGACGTCCGGATTGCTCGCAAGGTAATAATCGGTGTCGAAGCGGGTCGAGGGATCCCGTCCCTCTCTCGCCCCGAATTGCAGGTAGTGATCCAGCGGATTGACGCCGGCGGCAGCCACGTCGGGATGGGCTTGAAGGTACCAGTTGGTATCGAACCAGGCGTTCGGGTTCCGGCCCTCTTTCCAGCCATAGAGGTTGTAATGCACCTTCGCGTCGAAGCCGCCGTCGTCCCAAACGTCGCGGTTCTGGGCGTAGTAGAACAGGTCGTCGACGAGGAGGCTGCTGTCTTTGCGGTCGATCGTCCCGTCCGAGAAGGCGAAGCGCTCGAAGGAGGAGAGGGTGTCGCTGCCCTCCGGGCCGGTCACGACGATGTCGCGGCCAACGAAGGAAAAGGCGTAGGCGTTGAAATTCGCCGAGAAGCGCACCGTGTCGTGGCCCTGCGCACCCTTCAGGACATCGTCCCCGAGGCCGCCGATCGCGAAATTCGCCGAGATGTTGCCCCCGATCGTATCGGCGGCTTGGGTTCCGACGTAGAATGAGAGACCCGACGGGTTCGGCAGCCGTCCTTCGAAGGCGCCGTATTGCAGGTAATGCTGCACCGGGTTCACGCCCGCCGCCGCGACGTCGGGATTGAGTTGCAAATACGTGCTGGTGTCGAAGAAGGGCGACGGATCGCGCCCCTCGTTCGCGCCGTACGTGAGATAGTGTTCGAGCGGGTTCACGCCCGCCGCCGCCACGTCCGGGTTGCGGTTCAGATAGAAGTTCGTCGCGAAGAAGGCGCTCGGGTTCAGGCCTTGGCGCCAACCCACCGTATTGTAGTGGGTCAGGGGGTCGAGGCCGGACTTCAGGACCTCCGGATACAGCTCAAGGTAGTAGGCCGCGTCAAAGCCGCCCGTGATGATGTCCGGACCTGAGCGCATGGTGCGTTTCCCAATGCGGATCCAGGCCCGCATTATCGGGTCCGATTAGCAAGACTCCATGATGGCCACAACAAGGACCCACGGCCCGTGCCACCGGTCGGAGACCTGATTCGGCCTGTATACAAAGGGACAGAGCTTTCCATCGCGAGCCAAATGGCTTCAAATCTTGTCGATGCGACTACAAATCGGGCTGCGCGGTTCCGCAAGAAACAATGAATAACGGTCATTGTGGAAGTATATGTAATTTTACACGCAGAGTTTCAACTTAGTTGATCCCGTTAAATATCCGTTAAGAACAGACTGAGTGGGCTGCTAGATGCGTGGACAAGCTGCAACCCCGGGCGTCGAACTTGGCAGCACCCGCGACGCGTCGCAATTTGGAGGAGGGTTAACCAAGCTCGTAAAACTTAGATCGTTCCAGCCCGGGCCAAAACGTCGCAGGTCATCGATCCTGTTTCCTCCTCGGTTTGGACCGCGGGCGCGTGCGTGGGATGCCCTGAGATCAATGGCAAACCTCCCATCGCGCTCTTCAGACTGCGGGCGCTCGCCTCCATGGCTTCTACGGACCCGGGGAAACGGGCTCGGTTCGGCCGGCCCCTCGGTACCGGCGCCTCATGCGTTGAAGGGCGGATCAAGATGACGAACGATCCGAAGAAGCCCGGCGACGAGACAGCGTCGGGCTCGCCGCAGGCGGGCGAGAATCTCTGCCGGGTTTGCGGCGGCAGGGCGCAGTTGATGGAAAAGCCTGTGCCGATTGCGCCGGGAACCGGGAGACGCTTGAGGCTGCCCCCGGATGGGTGGCCTTCATCCTCCGTGAACCCCGCTGTGCCAGGGTCGTCCTGGGCGGTTCTCCTGTATCGCGTGACGCCCCACTTCCCACCTTAATGCGCGGCGTCCCAGTTGACCCCGGCCCGTGCGTCGACGGCGAGCGGCACCCGGAGGTTCACGGCGGGATGCGGCGCCTCTTCCATGACGCGTCGAATGACTGGAAGGGTCGCCTCGACTTCGTCGTCCGGACATTCGAAGACGAGCTCGTCGTGGACTTGGAGCAGCATCCGGGCTGAAAGCTTCGCCTCGGCCAAGGCCGCATCCATGCGGATCATCGCGCGCCGGATGATGTCGGCGGCCGAGCCCTGGATCGGCGCATTGATGGCCTGGCGCTCGACCGCGGCCCGGATCGAGGCGTTTCCGGCCGCGATGTCGGGATAATGGCAGGCTCGGCCAAACAGGGTCTCGACATAGCCGGCCTCGCGCACGAAGCGCTTGGTCTTGTCCATATAGTCCCGGATGCCCGGGAAGCGCTCGAAATAGCGCTTGATGTATTGCCCGGCCTCGTCGCGCGGAATGGCGAGCTGGTTCGCGAGGCCGAAGGCCGAAATTCCGTAGACGATGCCGAAATTGATCGCCTTCGCGCGCCGGCGGATCTCCGCCGGCATGCCGTCGACGGGAACGCCGAACATCTCGGATGCGGTGGTCGCATGGATGTCGATGCCGTTCGCGAAGGCTTCGGTGAGCTGCGGAATGTCGGCGATGTCGGCCAGCAGCCTGAGTTCGATCTGCGAATAATCGGCCGAGATCAGCTTGTGTCCCGGCGCCGGCACGAAAGCCGTGCGGATCTTGCGGCCTTCCTCGGTACGGATCGGGATGTTCTGGAGGTTCGGCTCGGTCGATGACAGCCGGCCCGTGGTCGTGGCGGCCAAGGAATAGGAGGTGTGGACGCGGCCGGTCTCGGGATGGACGTAGGTCGGCAGCGCGTCCGTGTAGCTCTTCAGCTTTGTGATCTGCCGCCATTCCAGGATCTTGCGCGGCAGGGGATGATCCGAACTCTCCGCCAGCTCTTCGAGCAGTCGCGCACCGGTCGACCATTGCCCGGTCGCGGTCTTGCGGGCGCCGGCGAGGCCGAACTTGCCGAACAGGATGTCGGCCAGCTGCTTCGGCGAGCCGATGGTGAAGCGCTCGCCCGCGATCGTGAAGACCTCGTCCTCGACACGAGCGATCGTCTGGGCGAAGTCGCCCGACATGCGCGACAGGATCTGCCGGTCGATCTGGATCCCGCGCGTCTCCATGCGGGCGAGGACCGGCACCATCGGCCGCTCCAGGGTCTCGTAGACGCTCGTCTTGCGCTCGGCCGCAAGCCGCGGCTTCAGCACGCGCCAAAGCCTGAGCGCCAGGTCGGGCTCCTCGGCCGCATAAGGCGTCGCTGCCGCGGCACCGACGAAATCGAAGCCGATCGCCTTGCGGCCCTTGCCGGTGATCTGGTCGAGCGCCAGGCAGGAATGTTCCAGGTATTTCGAGGCGAGCTGATCGAGGCTGTGACCGGCGAGCCCCGGACGGCCCACATCGAGCGCGTAGGACAGGAGCATCGTGTCGTCGAGCGGCGCCATCTCGATTCCGAGGCGCATCAGAACAAGCCAATCGTGCTTGGTGTTCTGGCCGATCTTCAGGACGCTCGCGTCTTCGAGGAGCGGCTTCAGCCGCGAAAGGACGTCGTCGAAGGCGATCTGGTCCGGCACGAGCCCGTTCTCGAACAGGTTCTCGCCGCCTTCGGTCTCGCCTGCCCGGTGGCGCAACGGGATATAGGCCGCCAGGCCGGGCTCGAGGGCGAGAGACACCCCGACGATCTCGGCCCGCATCGGATCTTGCGACGAAGTCTCAAGCGTCACGGCGACGAGCCCACTCTCCCGCGCCGCCTCGATCCAGGTCTCGAGCTTGTCGAGGCTGGTCAGGGTGACGAAGCGCTGGCGGTCACAGGGCTGCGCTTTCGCCTCCTCGCGCCGCGTCGCGACCAGGGCGGCGGGCGTCATGCGGTCGGCGCTGGCCTTGGGTGGCCGCGCCGCGGCCGGGGCGGCGCCATCGGCGGGGGCAGGATAGCCGGCGACCTCGTCTGGCGTAGAGGCCGCCAAAGCGTCGCCCTCGGCCCAAGTGTTGGCCATGGCGTCCCAGGGCCGCGCCAGGACCGGGTCGGCGTCCACCTGGCCGGGATCGACCTCGTAGAGGTCGACGATCCGCTTCGTCAGGGTGGTGAGATGGAGCGCCTTGGTGAAGGCGAGAAGGCGCTTCGCATCAAGGTCGTCGAGGCGCGTGTCGTCGAGCGCGACGTCGATCTCCATGTCGCAATGCAGGGTCACGAGCGTCTTCGAGATGCGGGCCTTCTCGGCATTCTCGATCAGCGCCTCGCGGCGTTTCGGCTGCTTTATTTCCTCGACCCGGTCGAGGAGCGTATCGAGGTCGCCGAATCCGGTGATCAGCTGGGCGGCGGTCTTGATGCCGATCCCGGGCACGCCCGGCACGTTGTCCGTCGGATCCCCGATCAGCGCCTGGACGTCCGGCACGTTCTCCGGCGGCACGCCGAACTTCTCGATCACGCCCTCGCGGTCGAGCCGGCGCTCGGGGCGGTAGCCCGGCTTGCCGGGAATGCCGCTCTCGAAATCGTAAAAGGTGACGCCGGGCCGCACCACCTGCATCAGGTCCTTGTCCGACGAGACGATCAGCACTTCGGCCCCGGCGGCGGAGGCCCGGCAGGCATAGGTCGCTATGATGTCGTCCGCCTCGAAGCCCTGCTGCTCGATCGGTACGAGGCCGAAGGCCCGCACCGCGTCCCGCATCAGCCGGAACTGGGGCACGAGGTCAGAGGGCGGCTCCGGCCGGTGGGCCTTGTAATCGGCGTAGATCTCGGTCCGGAACGAGCTTTCCGACTTGTCGAAGATGATCGCGAGATGGGTCGGCTTGATGCCGCAGGCTCCGTCCCGGATAAACTGCATCAGCTTGGTCGAGAAGAGCCGGACGGCGCCGGTCGGCAGGCCGTCGGTCCGGGTGTTGTACTTCCGGTCCTGGTTCATCGACTGGAAATAGGCCCGGAACACGAAGGAGGAGCCGTCGACCAGGAAGACCTGGTCGCCTGGCCCGACGGGGCGTGCGGCGGCGCTTGTGCTCATGGCTGTCAGATAGCGCGGAGGCCGGCCCCTGGCCATGGCTCGGCGCCGGGCTTGTCCCGGCCCCCGCGATCCGCCAATCAGCGGGTCGCGAGAGGATTTCGATGTCCGATTTCAACATCCAGGTCGTGCCGGTCACGCCTTTCCAGCAGAATTGCTCGCTCGCCTGGTCGAAGGCGACGATGCGGGGCGTGGTGGTCGATCCCGGCGGCGACCTGCCCGTCATCCGGGGCGCGGTTTCCCGCATCGGGATGACGATCGACGAGATCATCCTGACGCACGGCCATATCGACCATGCCGGCGGGGCGGCCGAACTCGCGGCCGAGCTCGGCGTCAAGATCGTGGGTCCGCACGAGGCCGATCGCCCGCTGCTCGAACGGCTCGAATTGCAGGCCCGGCAATACGGGATGGACGATGTCCGCAACGTCACGCCCGACCGCTTCCTGGCGGAAGGCGAGACGCACGAGATCGCCGGCGAGACGTTTCAGGTCTTTCACTGTCCGGGCCATTCCCCGGGCAGCGTCGTCCTGTTCTCTCCGGTTCTGCGCTTCGCCTTCATGGGCGACGTCCTGTTCCAGGGCTCGGTCGGCCGAACCGACCTGCCCGGCGGCAGTCACGAGGCCCTGATCGCTTCCATCAAGACGAAGCTCCTGCCCCTCGGCGACGACGTCGCCTTCCTGCCGGGCCACGGGCCGGCCTCGACCTTAGGCGAGGAGAAAGTTTCGAACCCTTTCCTCAGGTGAGCGGAGCGCCAGGTGCTTGAATCCTAGAATCGACGTGCGATTATCGAGAGAACAGGCGATCCCTATGAGCAACGCGTCAATCAGCCCGATCAGGCTATCACTCCAGCAGCGCCGGCCCCTGAGCCTGGTTGACGGGCGTGAGGTTCGTATCCGCTTTCGTGATAGCCGAACCGGAGAATGGGTGAGGGCCACGCCCCTCACCCAGGAGGAAGTCGGCAAAGTCGGGCACGCGATGGCCAAAGCTGGACAGACGACCGGCGCCTTCCGATCGCCTACATCAAAGTAGCATGCCGACCTCAGATCAGGAGGTCTTCGAGAAGCTCACGGGCGACGAAGAGATCCCCGATGAGCTTGCCTTCATCACCTATGCGTTGTTCGCGCACGAACGGCGCGAGTGGATCCGCCATTACGAGCAACGTCACGGCGAGCCTCCATCGGTAGCTGACGTCGAATCCTGGATCGGCAATCTGACCGACTCGCAATTTGGGCAGATGCGAACACAAGCTGCCGGTTTCTTCGACGCGGCTGCGCGCAGCTATCTGGCCGACGAAATCGAGGCCCGCGAGAGATTGGCCCTACAAGACGCGATCGTGCGCGAGGTCAAGACCGCCGGAGCATTCTGGCGGCAATTCGCAATCGCGCTTCTCACATCTATCCTTGCCCCCATCATCATCGGCGGCGTAATTGCAGCCGCCCTCGTCTACAATGATCGGTTCCCGTCCCTTCGTGATCTGAGTGGGGTTCCTTCCCCGGGGATCGATAGGCCAAAGTTGCCCTGACGTGGCGCTTGGTTCGCGCCTCGCCTTCGTCGTCACCGAGGATTGGTTCCTCGTCTCGCATTTCCTGCCGATGGTGCGGGCCGCGCGCGAACTCGGGTTCGAGGTCAGCGTGGTCACTCGGGTCCGGGAGCATCGGGCGGCGATCGAAGCCGAGGGTGCGCGCGTGGTTCCGCTCGAGGCGGACCGGAAGAGCCTCAATCCGATGGCGGCCGGAGACGCGGCCGGGCGGTTGGCCGCGACCCTGAAATCGATCCGGCCCGACATCGTCCATTGCATCGCGCTCCGGTCGATCCTCGTCGGAGGCAGTGCGGCGCTGATGGCCGGGATCGACCGCCGGGTCTACGCGCTGACCGGGCTGGGCTATCTCGGGGCGCGACCCGACCTCGTCGGCAAGGCGGCCCGAACCGCGATCCGGGCCGTAATACGGGGAGCGCTGGAGAGCCGCGGCACGCGATATCTTCTCGAGAACGAGGACGATGGCCGGCTTCTCGGGCTCGGCCCGGCTCACGTGGGGCGGGTTACCATCGTCGGCGGGGCCGGGATCGATCCCGGGCGATGGCATCCGACCCCGTTGCCGGCTCCCGCCCCGCTTCGGGTGGCGATCGTGGCCCGGATGCTCTGGTCGAAGGGCATCGACGTGGCGGTCGCGGCACTCCGTCTCGCACGGGCCGGCGGGTCGGACGTGACGTTGTCGCTCTACGGCGCTCCCGATTCCGCGAATCCCCGCGCGATCACGGACGCGCAGCTCCGCGCCTGGTCCACCGAGCCCGGGATCGCGTGGCACGGCCCGACCTCCGACGCGGCCGGGATCTGGCGCGACCATCACGTCTGCTGCCTGCCCTCGAGGGGTGGGGAGGGGCTGCCCCGGACCCTGCTGGAGGGGGCGGCCAGCGGTCGCGCGATCGTCACGAGCGACGTGCCGGGTTGCCGGCGTCTCGTCCGCGACGAGGTGGAGGGACGGCTCGTCCCGCCGGACGATGCGGCGGCGCTCGCGAGGGTGTTCGCGGATCTGGCGGCCGACCCGGACATCGTCGCCCGGATGGGGGCGGCGGCCCGAGCGCGCGTGCTGGACGGCTTCACGGAGCGGCACGTCATGGAGGCCGTGAAGGGACTCTATCGCTCGATGCTCGACAGCGGCCCCTCGCGCAGGTGACCGAGATCCTGGACCGGGCCGCCTTCATCCGGGCGGAGACCCGGCTCCTCCCCGTGCCGCACGTGCCGGAGATACGCCTTCATCTGGCCCAGGAGGCGACCGAACTCTGGCAGCACACCGAGGACGAACTCGGCGAAATCGGCCTGCCGCCACCCTTCTGGGCCTTTGCCTGGGCGGGCGGGCAGGCTCTGGCGCGCTACTGCCTGGACAACCCGGCCATCGTCTCGGGCCGGTCCGTTCTCGACGTCGCATCCGGCTCGGGCCTCGTCGCCATCGCGGCGGCGCGAGCCGGAGCGGCCCGGGTGGAGGCCGCCGATATCGACGCCTTCGCGGCCGTGGCGATGACGCTGAACGCGGCGGAGAACGGCGTGTCCATAGCTCCGCGGCTCGAGGACCTCACCGGCCGGGACGAGGGCTGGGACGTGGTCCTCGCCGGCGACATCTTCTACGATCGCGACATCGCCTCCCGCATGGCGGAGTGGCTCCACGCGCTCGCTCTTCGCGGTGCGACCGTGCTGATCGGGGATCCGGGCCGAAGCTACCTGCCGGCCGCGGACCTGGAGGAACTCGCCGCCTATCAGGTGCCGGTGACCCGTTCCCTCGAAGATGTGGACGTCAAGCTGACCAAGGTCTGGCGCTTCCGGCTTTGATCGTTCGCGGCGCTGTCGCTGCCTGGTTTCGGAACTCGCGAGGCCGCAGCGTTTTGCCTCCGCTCACGGAGAGGGAGAACGACATGAGCCGCGGACTACCATCGATGACGGCGCTTCTGGGCCTGCTTGCCGTCGCCGGATACCAGAACAAGGACAAGATTGCCGAGATGCTCGGCGGATTGACCGGGGGCGGCGCGGGCGCGGCCGGCGGTGCTCGTCCGACAGGCGGCGGGCTCGGCGGCCTCCTCGGTAGCCTCGGCGGCGCGGGTGCGGGCGGCTCTTCCATGGGCGGCCTCGGCGGGCTCCTCGGCGGGCTCGGCGGCGCGGGTGCCGGCGGGATGCTGAGCGGCGGGCTCGGCGAACTCGTGGACCGGTTCAAACAGGCCGGGCACGGCGAGGCGGCCGATTCCTGGGTTGCCCCGGGACCGAACCGGGACATCCAGCCGCAGCATCTCGAACAGGCGATCGGGCCGGACGTGCTCGCGACCTTGACGCAGCAGACAGGCTTGTCGCGCGAAGAGCTGCTCGCGCGTCTGTCGAAGAACCTGCCTGACGCCGTGGACAAATACACGCCGGACGGTCGGCTTCCGGCCTAAGTCACCTGACCGATATCGGCCGCAGCCCGAGGGGCTGCGGCCGGCAATTGGCCCGGCACATGAAAGCCGGGTCAAGGACATTGGAGGCCCGACCCTGGATTTGAACCAGGGCTGCAAAGCGTTGCACCGCCTACGAGTTGCCACTCCCCCATCGGGCCGTGGCAGAACCGTACAAGACGATTAAAAATGTGCAAACGCGACCGGTCGCCATGGTTACCACGGATAGGGGAGCTGCTCGCCCGCGGCGATGATGTCAGGTCAGCCAGCGCTTGCGGCGCTTGTAGCTCTTGACGTTGCGGAAGCTTTTGCCGTTGCCGTCGGAGACACCGAGGTAGAATTCCTTGACGTCCTCGTTCTCGCGCAGGGACGAGGCGGGCCCGTCCATGACCACCCGGCCGGTCTCCAGAATATAGCCGTAGGTCGCGTAACGCAGGGCCATGTGGGTATTCTGCTCGGCCAGCAGGAAGGACACGCCCGAGCGCTGATTCAGGTCGCGCACGATCTCGAAGATTTCCTCCACGATCTGCGGCGCGAGCCCCATCGAGGGTTCGTCGAGGAGGATCATCCGGGGCTTCGACATCATGGCGCGCCCGATCGCGCACATCTGCTGCTCGCCGCCCGACGTGTAGCCGGCCATCG
>NZ_CAXTAZ010000020.1:0-74948 GCF_964242715.1 uncultured Enterovirga sp. | reverse complement strand
TGATCGCGGCCGCCCTCTCCGAAGCCGAGAGACTGGACGTGGACGGGGGCGCCTTTCGCTCCCCAGAGCCCGCCGTGCCGCAGTGCTAGCCGCGCCGCGCCGCGCTCGAAGATTGTCGTCTCGTAGGGAGGGATGTCCGTGAGGCTCGAGTCGTCCGCCGCGATCCGCCTGCCTAATCAGAGCGCGCGGATCATGGCTTCGGTCATGAGAGACGCCGACTTGCCGTGGACACCGCTGCTGTCGCAGGCAGGCATCGCTTGCAGCATCATCGATGAGCCTAACGGCGTCGTGTCAGGCGCCCAGGAATGTCGCCTTCAGGAAGCCTTCGTGCAGGCCACCCGGCACATGCCCGGCGCTTGGTTTCGGATGGGGCTGCGATATCGGCTGATGGCCTACGGGCCGCTCGGTCTCGCGGTCCTGACCGCAGGCACCTTCGGTGCGGGGCTGCGGTTGCTCATGTCCTTCACGGCCCTGACCTATTCGCTGATGCAGTATGAACTCGTCGAGAGCGCCGGCGAACTCATCGCGATCGCTGCGGACGACATGCAGGTTCCGCCGGGCTACCGAGAATTCTCCCAAGAACGGGCCCTCGGAGCCGTCACCCAGATCCTGAACGACATGCATCCGTCCCTCTTTCCTGTCTCGCGGATTGAGACGGTGCTCGACGCGGGCAACGGACGGCATGAGTGCGAAGCTGTGCTCGGCATTCCTGTCGATTTCGGAGCTCCCGTCACCCGATGGATCTTCAAGCCCGGAGTCGCAGGAGCGCCGCTTCCCTTGGCCAGCCCGCTGCTCGAGGAGGGCTACGGCAAGCTTTGCGCGCGTCTCGTCGACGAGGCCCGGGTCAGTGACGAGATCGTAAGCCGCGTGTACGCGCTCTTAGTGCGATCACCGCCGCAGTTTTCAGGCGTGGGGCAGGCAAGCCGGATGCTTGGGCTCTCAGAGCGGACGCTCTATCGAAAACTGGCCGCCCATGGGCTAACCTTCCACCGGATGGTGGAGCATGTTCGCGAGCAGCGAGCGACCGACCTGCTCCATAACACTCGCGTGTCGATCGAGGCTGTGGCGCAGGCCTTGGGGTTCGCAGAGACGGCGAGTTTCTCACGTGCGTTCAAGCGCTGGAAGGGAATCTCGCCGCTGGAGTTCCGTGGCCGGGCCCCAAGGTGAGGAAGGCTTCGAATGCCGCCAGAGAGTCTCCGCAGCGCGCTGGGCCTACCTGCTCTCAAGTCCGCACAGGGGCGGAGGAAGACGCGGGAGCGCTTTTGCGGCCGACGGTGGAGCAGTTCGTCTAAGGATCACACACGGCCGACCTGGAGGCGGCCCCACACCTGTCGGCCATGTTGTGGTAGGTCGAGCGCCCCTTTCCCGGAAGGAGAAGTTCGCTCGCGTCGTCGGACGCCCGAGACTTGCAGAGCTTCGTTGCGTCCGCGGATCGCGTGGGAGCCCAGATCCTCTGCCATGAACTCGTCCGGCAGCGTGCCTATGCAGCTCAAGAGGTCGGCGGATACCAGCACCGGCACGCCGAGCGTCTTGGACAAGGCCTCCAGGCGCGCTGTCGTGTTTACGACATCGCCGAAATACGCGATCTTATGGCGCTCGAAACCGATCTCGGCCGTCACCACCGGGCCGCAATGGAGGGCTGCGCGGAACTCAGGCACCTGTCCGAAGCGGGCCTTCCACGCAGCTGCATCGGCGGCGATTGTATCGACCAGATCGAACACACAGCGCAGGCACGCCGCGTCGCGGGCGCCGCGCTCGATGGTCCAGGTCACCAGGGCCATGTCGCCGATGTAGTCGTCGATCGACCCGCGCGAGCGCCGCACCGGCAAAGCGAGCGCGTTGAAGATCTGGCCGAGATAGGCCTGGGCGGCGAGGTCCCCATGATGGGCTGCGAAGCGCGTCGATCCCGACACGTCGAGAAACAGGAAGACGCGCTCCTCGTTCGTCGGGCGATGATAACGGCCGAGCAGCAGGTTGTTGAACAGGGCTGGTCCGATAAGGTCGCGCACCCGGAACACGAACACGATGAAACCCGAGGCACCAAGCGAATAGAGGAAGCCCGACCTCGACATCATCATCGCCTCGCGTGCGTTCTGCATGTGCCCCAGCCCATGGTGCAGAACGGTGCCGGCGGCCATGTTGCCGAGCACGATCATCGCGGCGTAGGTCGCGATCGTTGCGGCCGCGAAGAGCGGCGTTGCGGCCTGCCGCACCCGGTAGCGCCAGCGGGGGAGAAGGAAGCCGCGCTCATAGAGCAGGATCGGCGCGCCCACGAATGCGCCGCGAACAGCCGAGCCCGTGAGAGTGTCGGCAGCGAACGTGACAGAATAGAGAAGGCCGGCAAGTGCCCCGAGAGCGGGCGCGACAAGCCATAGCCAGGACCGGTGATAACGCATACCGGCATTCTTACGCCGTCTCACTATCTCGCCATCCTGCCAGGGTGACGGAAGCAGCAGAGCGCGTAGATGCCGCCATCAGCGTGGTAGCGATGCTAAATGCGAATGCGTGCGCGTCGTTGAGGGACATCGATTCGGCTCCTGGTCTCCTGGTCTGAGCAGAGGACCATCCCAGCTGACAGGCGCCCCGAAGTGTCGGACTGAGCGTTGCAGCCCCGCGTAGGCGCAGCCGAAGCGTCGGCATGCTCGCAATGCAATCCTTCATGGGTTCATGGCGTCAGGCGATCAGTCAGGCCAGGGTCGGCGCAAAGGAGCGGGGTACTTATCGCGTCAGGAGTCGCACGCGGCGCTTCCGCTGTTGCTCGGTTTGGTCGACGAGTTCCTCTGTCGAGGATCACTCGCGGTATTGTCCTGCATTGCTCTGAAACGCTGAAACGGCCCCTTGCCGGGGCGGAAAGCCGATGCGGTCGCTTCCCTCACGGGGCTCGGCGGCAGATCCTTGTGATCACGCCGGACGGAGGACTCAGTAAGCAGGCCCACCAACTCAGGCGACGCTGACGGCGACGTCGACGTTGTTGCGGGTTGCATTCGAGTACGGACACACCTGATGGGCAGCCGCGACGAGTTGCTCCGCGGCCGACCGGTCGAGACCCGGCAAGTCAACAAGGAGCTCAACAGCGAGACCGAAGCCGCCTTCAGTACGGGGGCCAATGGCGACCATCGCCGTAACAGAAGTGTCGGTCGGGATTTCAACTTTCTGCTGATTGCCCGCCAGTTTCAGGGAGCTTAGGAAGCAGGCCGAATACCCAGCGGCGAACAGCTGCTCGGGGTTTGTCCCCTCTCCACCCGGCCCGCCGAGTTCCTTTGGCGTCGCCAGCTTCAGGTCGAGCGTGTCATCCTTTGTGAAGGCTCTCCCGTCGCGGCCGCCGACCGCGGTCGCCGTTGTGCGATATTTGACGTCGATAGTCATGATTGCTCCTTTCAATGAGAACGGCATGCGTCTTCGTGGGGCGAATATGGGATGTCCTCAGGAATGCGGGGTGCGTCACGCCTAGTCCGGAACGTCGAGCGGTTCCTCGGTGTCGATTGCCAGGGCCGCTTCGCACATCCGCTGCAGCATGTTCACGAGCTTGTCCTTCCCGGCATCCGTGAGAGCGCCTAAGATAGTTTTTGCACGAACCTGGTCGCGAGCGCCCTGCGCCGCTGCCGCCGTCTCAGTCCGCCGTGCGCAGCGCGCCGCATAGCCGCGCAAAGCGTATGGTCACTTAGCGCTGCTAGTGGCTCGCGGCCTCCTCGATTACAGCGGCAACCTTGTCCGGATGCGATATGAAGACGGCATGGCTGGCCCCAGGGATTTCGGTGATCTTCGCATTCGCCCGCGTGTACATGAAGCGCACAAGCTCCGGACTAGCGGTCCGATCCAACTGAGCGACGATGCCATAGCTCGGCTTTTTCTTCCAGGCAGCCACCTTGGTCTTTGTTTCGAAGGCCTTTGCAGAGATCAGGACTTGCGAGTTGGCCATGAAGTCGGTTTGACTCGTGGGGAGGTCGGCTGCGAAAGCATCACGAAATTTAGCTGGATCGAGCATGAGAAAGCCGTCACCGGTAGGTCTGATGTCTTCACCGGTTGGAGACGGAACCCGCTTGAAAAGGTCAGTTAGGCTCTCGCCGACCTCGGGCACTGCCGCCGCAACATAGACCAGCGCCGTCACCTTGGGATCGGAGCCGGCCTCGGTGATGAGTTGACCGCCATAGCTGTGAGCGACGAGCACAACAGGACCATCCTGCAGCGCGATAGCTCGTTGCACCGCCTGAACGTCCTCTTCCTCAGTGGTCTGCGGCTGCTGGACAACGAACACCTTGTAGCCCTTAGCCTTCAGACGGTCGTAGACACCCTTCCAGCCCGATCCATCAGCAAGTGCGCCATGCACCAAGATGACGTTACGGGCAGGGGCGGCGGAAACCGCAGGCGCCGTGAGAGCGGCGGCTAGAATGGCTGTTCCAGCAGTTAGCGTCTGCCATAGCATGGTCATCGGTCCTCTTCCTTGGGTGGCGCGCTTTTCCCACGTCCGATCGGTGCTGTTGATGTCGGAGGCTGCCGAATTCTTGATCGTTCCTGCCAACGCGATGCCGCTCAAGCCGTTTGTCCGTGTTCGCTAGTACTACAGTTGTGGATGTGAGTTGATGATGCTTTGCTGGCGCGATTTGGAGGGCGCTGGCGATGCGGGTTGCGCACTGGTCGGGATCGTTGGCGGCCTGGGAGGCCGAGCGTGTCGGCGTTGAAGGCGCGGATCGGCCCGGGGTTTGGCCGGCGCGAGCTGCGCGAGACGGCAGGGGTGTTTCTGGACGGGCTGCTGTCCGGGGTTGAGCGCAAGACCGGTTGGCTGATGGCCGAGCAGGCGGGGCTGGACCATCCCGCCCGGATGCAAGCGCTTCTCGGGCGCAGCCGCTGGGAGGCTGATGCCCTTCGCGATCAGGTTCGGGCCGACGTGCTGGAAGCGCTTGGCGATCCGCACGGCGTGCTGGTCGTGGACGAGACGGGGTTCGTGAAGAAGGGCACCCACTCGATCGGGGTGGCGCGGCAGTATTCGGGAACGGCCGGGCGGATCGAGAACGCGCAGGTCGGCGTGTTCCTGGCCTATGCGAGCCGCTTCGGCCAGGCGCTGATCGACCGACGCCTTTACCTGCCCGAGGCCTGGGCCGGGGATGGGGAGCGCCGGGCCAGGGCGGGCGTGCCGGCCGAGATCGCCTTCGCGACCAAGCCCGCGATCGCGTGCAACCTCGTGGCCGCGGCCCTCGATGCCGGCGCATCCTGCGCCTTGTGCTGGCAGACGCGCTCTAGGGCTCCGACACGCAGCTGCGCCGGATGCTGGAGGAGCGGGACCAGCCCTACGTGCTGGCCGTGCGTTCCAACCACCATCTGCGCTTTCTGGACGGTTGGGCGCTCGTCCAGACCGACCCGGCCACGATGGCCGACGAGCTCCCGCCCGAGGCATGGGCGACGCATGCCGCTGGGGAAGGCGCCAAGGGCATGCGCCTCTACGACTGGGCCAGGATCCCGTTGCCCTGGACGCGGCCGGACGGGTTCGAGCGCTTCCTCCTGATCCGTCGTAGCCGGCGCGACCCCGAGCATCATCGTCCGCTCATCCAGGGTCTCCGTCAGCGTAGCGCCGACAATGCCGGAGGGGCGGGCCATCCCATGAAATTTCACCAGCGGTCATCGAGCGGATCTGGCGAGGATCTCCGAAGCGGACACCGGAGACGACGCCTTGATTACCGTATCGAGTGGATCGCGGAAGTGGCAGCTGGGAAGGCGTTCGGCTCCGGCGCCATGGGTGTGCCTCAGGCCTTGTTAACCGCTGCGATGAAGGCGGCAAGCTCACGCCCAAAGCGCCTCGGCTCCTCGTAGAACGGGCTGTGCCCGCTCTCTGCGAACACGGACAAACGGTTTCCCGGCTTGAGCAACAGGATGCGCTCCGACATCGCTTTGCGAACGAGGCGGTCGTGTGCACCGTGCGTTAGCAGGATCGGACCGCCATAGGCTGCGAAGACGGGTTCGAGGTCGGTGGTCGAGGTCTGCAAGAAGCCCTCGTACGCTGCGCGCGGTGTCATGCCGTTGACGACGAGCATGTGCCGGAACTCGCCGTCGGTCGGAGGCTGGTGAAAGCAGGCGGCGAGGAACTCTGCCGTCGCCGCAACGCGCTCTGCCAAGTCGTGCGAGGTCGTGGTCCGGATGAAATCGACCGTGAGCGGCGTGAACAGGTCCGGCGACAGCTTGGTCACGGCATCGACCAGGTTGACGCCGGCGATGCCCAAGCCGCCGTGCTTGCGCAGGTACGCTCCAGCCACGTAGCCACCGAGCGACCAGGCCACGAGAATAGGGCGGCGCAGCTTTGCCGCCGCGATCACGGCGGCGACATCGTCTGCCCAGCAATCCGCGTCGGAGTAGGCCTCGAGGGCAGCAGGCTTGTCGGAGTCGCCATGCCCGCGCAGGTCGAAGCGCACCATGCGCAAGCCCGCCAGAGCGGGATCGGCGAACTGCTTGTCCCAGCTCAATCGGCTCTGACGCAGGCCGTGGATGAACAGGACCTCGGGCGCTGCCAGGTCGCCCTTAGCCTCGGCCGCCAGCACCGTGCCATCGGCCGAGCGAACGGAGAACAATCTGCCGTCAGTGCTCGTCCTGACGGGCGCTTCCTTGCTGGCTGACACATGCGCCTGAGCCGAAGCGTTCTCAGGCTGCACGGCATTCGCGCCGATGGCAGCGGCAATGGTCATGAAGTGACGGCGGGTATGATCCACGAACCACGTCCTATTGTTTAGTGATCGCTATTCAAGCTCCTTGACGAGGCGTGTCAAGCCGTAGTTTAGTGACCGCTATGGAACAGAGTGCGAAAGCGCGCGGCGGACGGCCGTGGAGCTTTGATCGGTATGCGGCCATCGAAACCGCCATGCTGCTGTTCTGGCGCCATGGCTATGAGGGCGTGTCGATCGGAGATCTGACGAAGGCGATCGGGGTCGCGCCGCCGAGCCTGTATGCCGCCTTTGGCAGCAAAACGGGCCTCTACCAGCAAGCGATGACTCGGTACGAGGAGACGCTGGGCTGCCTGGATGTGGCGGTGATCGGATCGGCAAAGTCGCTGCCGGACGCGGTGCGGGTGCTGCTCGAGGGGGCTGTCACGAACGTCACGCATCGCGAGCACGAGCGGGGTTGCATGATATCGAGCGGCCTCATCGCCTGTCATCCTGGCCATGCCGTCCTGGCCCGCGATGCTGCCGCGCGGCGGGAGGCGCTACGCGAGAGGATCGTGCAGGCACTTTCTTCATTTGCAGAGGACGATCAGGTGCAGCGGCTGGCTCGGCATCTGGCTGCCGTCATGCAAGGGATCTCGATCCAGGCGCGGGACGGCGTCGCGCCGCAGGCACTGCGGGAGATTGTCGACGACGTCGTCGCGGGCGTTGCGGCACGTCTGTCTTCGGAAGAGTGACGATGAGTGACGAGATCGGAGCGTACCAGTCGGTGCGCACGAGCGACGTGCGGTTCGCCTTCGGTCGAGCCGGGCACGGCGGACAGCCCGTCGTGCTGTTGCACGGATGGCCGCAGACATCGTTCGCTTGGCGGCGGATCGTACCCCTCCTCAGCGACCGATACGACGTCGTCACTCCCGACTTACCGGGCTTCGGTTACTCGTCGAAGCCTGAAGGCGGTTTCGACAAGAAGACGATCTCTCGGCACCTCCGGGAGTTCGTCCACGCGCTGGGACTCTCGCACATCGCGCTGGTCGGCCACGACCTGGGCGGACACGTCGCCTACGCCTATGCCGCACAGTGGCCGGAAGAGGTGAGCCACCTCGTCTTCATCGAGAGCAGCCTGCCGTGTTTCGGCCAGGAAGAGGCGATGGATGTCGCGAAAGGCGGGAGTTGGCACTTCGGTTTCAACATGGCCGGAGACATCTCGGAGGAACTCGTACGAGGCAGGGAACACCTGTTTGTCGATCACTTCATGCGGCGCGAGAAGGTCGGATTGTACGATCCCGAGGCCGTCTCGCCCGCCGACATGGCACATTACGCTCGGGCGCTGGCCAGGCCGGGCGCGTTGCGGTCGTCCTTCAGCTATTATCGCACGTTGCCTGCCGACCGTGTCGACAACCGCGCGTGGGGCCGGACGCCGCTTCCCATGCCGGTCCTCGCGGTCGGCGGTGATTGGGGATACGGCGCCGCCTCGTCGGAGACGATCCGCCGTGTGGCTGGCGACGTTGAGGACATGGTGATCGAGCGCTGCGGTCACTACCCGCCAGAAGAGCGTCCGCTCGAGCTCGCGTCCGCGATGAGGGACTTCCTCGAAAGGCCGCGCCCCGTGCCGGCCTGTTGAGCCGGCGCACGAGCTTCTCGAAATGGAGAGGAAAACCCATGGACGCGACGCTGGAGAACTTTGCACATCGCGTGGTGAAGGCCGGGGACGTCAATATCCACGCCGTGATGGGCGGTGAGGGGCCCCCGCTCGTCCTCCTCCACGGCTTCCCGCAGACATGGTGGGAATGGCACAAGGTGATGCCCGAGCTCGGCAAGGGACATACGGTCGTCGCGCTCGATTTGCGCGGGGCGGGCCATTCGGATTGCCCTGCGGGCGGCTACGATAAGGCCACCCTCGCCGACGACGTCCACAACGTGATGCAGGCGCTCGGCTTACAACTCTACGCGGTCTGCGGGCACGACATCGGGGCCATGGTCGCCCTCGCGCTCGCGTTCAGGCACCGGGACGCCGTGACCCGTCTCGCGATCCTCGACGCGCCGATGCCCGGTTGGAGCCAGTGGGAGGCCAATTTCACGGATCCGAAAGTTTGGCACTTCGGGTTCCACATGAAGCGCGATCTTCCCGAGCGGCTTATCCAGGGGCGCGAGTACGACTATGTCTCGACGTTCGTGTTCGACAGGATCTTCGACCACGGGGCGATTAAGCATGAAGACATCGAGATCTTCGCTCGCGCCCTGGCGCAGCCCGGCAATACGCGGGGTGGCCTCGAATGGTACCGCGCCTTCCCGACCGATCACGCCAACGCACTCGCCTGGAAGAAAACGCCCTTGACGATTCCCGTTCTGGCGCTCGGCGGGGAGCATCGCTACGGCTCGCGGATCGTCGCGATGCTCCAGGAGTTCGCCATCGACGTTTCCGGCGGAAGCATCCCCGACTGCGCGCACTGGTTGCCGGAGGAGCGTCCGGTCGAGGTGACGCGAGCTCTGGTGGATTTCCTCGTATCCAAGACAGGCCCGTGAGCGGAGGCGAGCGGCCGGACTCTCGCCGTGGACCTGCCCACAGCAGCAAGACCAGCTCACCAGCCCAATTGCAGGATCGCCGATCCGATACGGAATCGGCGATCCTGCGATCCGCCAGTGACGGTGCCGGTCCAGATGGCGTGGCACGGAAACCCCGATCACCGCGGGAGGTACAGCCAGTGGCCGGCAACTATCCCGGTTGGCACCTCTATTACCCACGGCGTGCGACGCGCCCGCCCGCGGACATGTCCTCGTGGACTTCCTTCGGGACGAGCATCGCGTCCGCGGGCGGGCGCCTGCAGTCAGCGTTCCCGACACATCGCCGGCCCCGCGTAACGGTGGCGAGTAGGCTTCGAGCAGCGGCACGAGCTCGCCGGTGTCGATCAAGGGACGCGGCCACTTGTCCGGCCAGTACGCAAAGGCGATCCCGACGCCCTGAGCCGCGGCTGTCAGACCGACGTCGCGATGCGAAACGGTAAGCGGGCCGTCGACCGCCACCGCGAACCACTCCCCGTCCTTCATGAACTCCAGTTGTAGAGCTTGCCGCTGCCGGGCGGGTGCAGCACGTCGCGATGAAGTGGCCGACGGCCGAGAATACCGGCCATCGTCTCGGCGCTCGACGTCCCGCGACCATGTCCACGTCCACGACATCGACGTCCGTCGCGCCTTTCTCCCGTAGCTGGATCAGCACGCGGCGGGGATAGACGCCCCAGGGGAAGGCGTAGAGCGTGAGGGTCACGCGCCGCCCTCCTCCCGCGCGAGGGCGCCCTTGATCCACTCGCCGGCCGACCCGTGGCGGGGCGCCCAGCCGAGCTCGCTGCGCGCCCGGAGGGCGCGCACCCGCGCGTCGGAGCCGAGGAGGAAGCGGGCGGCCCCCTCCCCCAGACGCGCGGCCGCCTCCTCCAGGGTCCATGAGCGGGCCGGCCCGAGCCCGAGCCCGCGGGCGATGGCCGAGGCGACCTCGGCGAACGAGGCCTCGCCGTTCTCGACGAAATAGAAGGCGCCCGCAGGCGCGCTCTCCAGCGCCAGCACGTAAAGCGCCGCCGCGTCGGCGACATGAGCGTTGGACCAGCGATTGACCCCCCGGCCGACGAAGCGGGCCTGCGCGTCTTCCCGCGCCTGGCGCACCATGATCGGCAGTTGCACGCTCTCGGCCTGCGGTCCGAGCGGATCGCCGTAGAGCAGGCTGTTGGAGAGCACGATCCCGCGGATGCCCGCGTCGGACGCCTCCAGCACGCGCCGCTCCTGCGCGTGCAGCGACGCCTGGGCGGGGTGCGGGCCCGGTTCGACCGGCGACGTGTCGTCGATCGCCTCCTGCGCCGTCGCGTCACCCTGCACGTCGCGCGAGACCATGCCGACGCCGCTGGTGTGGACGAGCGGCTTGCCGGAGCCGAGCAGCCCGCCGATCAGCGCCTCCAGTCCCGCGCGATGGCGGCTATCAGCGGCGTTGACCACGGCGTCGGCCGCGCGCGCCTCGCGTGCCAGCAGGTCGCCGTCGTCGAGCGCGCCGACCACGGGCGTGACGCCGAACGTCGAGAGCGCGTCGGCCCGGACGCTGTGGCGGACGAGGCCGCGGACCCTGTGGCCCGCCTGCACGAGGCGGTGCGCGACCGACCCACCGATGTAGCCGGCGGCGCCGGTGACGAAGACGTTCAAGACAGGGCTCCCGTGAGGTGGGGCGAGGCGGCGTGCAGGTGCAACACCGAGAAGTCGAGGTCGGCCAGGGTGAGCGCCTCCAGGCGACGGTCGAGCAGGCTCTCGGCTTCAGCGCGCGCGTCGCACAGCGCCTCCTCGACCGCACGCGCGATCAGGCACTCGGGACGCGTCGAATGCGGCGACGCCTCCGCGCCGGGCCCGAGCGCGCGCTTGAATCGAGCAGGGTGACATCCTCCGGCGGCCCCGCCAGCCGCCTCGGTGTCCCTTTTCGGAGGTGACGATCCCCGCCTCGCAAGCCCGCGAAGGTGCGCCGCACCACCACGGGGTGCGTCTCGCCCCAGGCCGCGATCACCTCCGATGTCAGCGCCTCTCCCGGCCGGCGCACGATGTGCAACAGCACGTGCAAGGAGAGGAGAAGGGGCCCTGCCCGCATCACGGGGCAACGGGACGCTCATCATTTCATCTGCCGGGTGGGTCCCGACGCCGTCGGTCGGAGCGCTTTGGCGAGGCGCATGTGTCGGCGTCAGGGACGGTGCGCGGCGAAGAAGGTCAGCATCAGCTCGGACAGCTGTTCGGGCTTCTCCTCGGGAATGAAATGACCGCACTCGGCGACCACGCCACCTTCCACGTGATCACCGAGGGGACGCAGCGCCTCGTAGAGCTCCGGAGCAGACCCGAATTCCCCGCCGAGCGCCAACATGGGCACCGTGACCCGCGGCAGCCCGGCATTGTGCTCCATGTTATCGTATACGGCCCGATAGTAGCCGAGCGCGCCGCGCAGATTTCCGGTCTGCCGGAGGCATCGCTCATATTCCTGCAGATCGGCATCCGTGTAGGTAGCGGCCGGATTGGCCGTTTTCCTGAAGAGAAACCACTCCAGATAAGCGCGCTCGCGCCCGCTGATCAGGATCTCGGGAAGGTCCGGCACCGGATGGAAGAGGAAATGCCAGCTTCTCCAGTTTTCTGGCCCGACCGTGATGGTCTTGGGAAGCGTGACACCGGGAATGTTGCCATCGATGAGCACGCATCGCCAAATGTCGTCGCCGTAAGTGGCCGCATACGGGTAAGTGATCCAGGATCCGATATCGTGCCCGACGAGAAAGAAGCGCCTCAGGCCGAGCGTCCCGCGGATCAGGTGATGAAGTCGATCCGCCGTCGTCCTGGTGTCATACCCATCGATCGGCTTGTCGCTGTCGCCTTGGCCCGGCAAGTCAATGGCGATGACCGTATGGCGAGCCGCGAGTAGCGGCAAAACGCGCCGCCACGTGTAGCTGCTCTGAGGGAAGCCCGCGAGCAGGATGACCGGCGTCCCGGAGCCGGCGCGCACCGTGTGGTATCGAATACCGCCGGAGGCGACCATCGACCGCTCGACGCCTCGGATCGAATTCCACCCGGCTGTCATGCCGCCGCTCCTCCTGCGTTGAACGTCCAGAAGGCCAGCGCCGCGTGCGACGGAACTACCACGACCTGGGCGGACCTCCGGGAGTGTTGCGCACATTGGAAGGCGTTCAGCTAACGAACCACAAGAGATGAAGGACCATGGGTCGCCGAGTGCCTCAGTCGCTCGGTTTCAGGTCGAGGAGGACCGTCGGAATTAGTTCCGATACTGTTGGGTGGATGGGCACCGCCCAGCGCAGCGTTTCGAGGGGCTGATCGGCGTTCATCATGTCGAGGATGCCATGAATGGCTTCGTCGCCGCCTGTCCCCAGGATCGCTGCCCCGAGGATGCGCCGCGTGTCCGCGTCTGCCACGATCTTCATGAACCCAAGCGCTTCGCCCTTCTCGACCGCGCGGCCGACGCGGGTCATTGCGCGTTTCGAGTGCAGCAGCGGGCGACCGCTCTTCGCCGCCTCGGCCACGGTCATCCCGATTCGGCCAAGCGGCGGATCGATGTAGAGCGCATAGCCGGTCAGCCGATGGCTGACGCGGCGATCCTCCCCATCGAGCAGATTGGCGGCGACGATCTCGAAATCATTATAGGCGGTGTGGGTGAATGCTCCGCGCCCGTTGCAGTCGCCAAGCGCATAAACGCCGGCCACATTCGTTTGCAGATGGTCGTCGACCGTAATGTAGCTGCGGGCGTCCGTCGCGATACCGGCCGCGTCGAGCCCCAGATCGTCGGTGTTGGGCCGCCGCCCGACGGCCAGCAGCACGTGGCTACCGATCGTCGGCGCGCCGTTCCTCTTGCAATCGACCGACACTGCAATGTCGGCTCCAGACGGGGCGAAGCCGATGCAGTCGGCTCCGGTGCGGACGGTAATGCCTTCGAGCTCCAGGATGGCGCGAACCTCCTCCGAGATGTCGGGATCCTCGCGCGCGATCAGTCGGTCCGAGCGCTCGACAATCGTGACCTCCGAGCCGAAGCGCCGGTACATTTGCGCGAACTCCAGACCGATGTAGCTGCCGCCCACGACGATGAGGTGTCGCGGCAGCACGTCGAGCGCCACCATGTCCGTGTTGGTGAGCACGACCACGTCGTCTATGCCCGGCAGATCGGGCACGCTGGCGCGGCCGCCGACGTTGATGAAGATGCGGGGTGCGGTTAGTCGCTCGCGACCGACCTCGACGACGTTCGGGCGCACGAAACGCGCGTGACCGCGGATTAGCTCCACGCGGGGCATCCCGGCGAGCCAGGTCTCGTTGCTTGCGCGCGAGTCCAGAATGACTTTCCGGGCTCTCGCCGCCACGGCCGGCATGTCGATCCTGACCGGGCCATCGACGGTAAACCCATAGTCGCCGCCGCGTCGCGCCGTGTGCGCGGCATAGGCGCTCGAGATCAGCGTCTTGGTCGGTTTGCAGCCCGTGTTGACGCAGGTGCCGCCGACCAGGTGACGCTCGACGATCGCCACCTTAATTCCGGCATCGTTCAGCCGCCCCGCGAGCGCCGGGCCCGCCTGGCCGGCGCCGATGATGATGGCGTCGAAGGCCCGCGCGCTCATCGACTCTCGTCCGATGCGGCCGAGCTTCTCGAACGAGCACGGGCCTCCGATGAACCGGGGAAAGAAGACATGTCGAGGCTCATCTCCAGATCCTCCTGCGTCGGGTTAAGCACCAGTCCGGCAGCAGTGGGCCTGACGAAGCAGACCCGCTCCGCTCAGGCGACGCTGACGGTCACGTCGATATTGTTGCGGATCGCGTTCGAGTACGGGCACACCTGATGGGCAGCCGAGACGAGTTGCTCCGCATTCGAATGGTCGAGACCCGGCACGTCGGCAACGAGCTCAACCACAAGACCGAAGCCGCCTTAGGCACGCGTGCCGATGCCGACCGTGGCCGAGATCGACGTGTCGGCAGAAAGGTTGACCTTCTTCTGACGACTCACAAGACGCAGGGCGCTGAGGAAGCAGGCGGAATAGCCGGCCGCGAAAAACTGCTCCTGGTTGGTACCCTCCCCGCCGGGCCCGCCGAGTTCCTTCGGCGTCGCCAGCTTCACCTCGAGCGCGCCATCCTTCGTGGAGGTTTCCCGTCGCGGCCGCCGATTGCGGTCGCCGTCGTGCGATATTTCACGTCGACAGTCATGGTTGCTCCTCATCACGCCGAGAACGGCATCGGTCATCGTAGACCCGAATATCGGGCCCACTTGAAAACTTCGCGCCTGAGCGAAAACGACCACCACGAACCTCATCACGACTGGATCGTTACTTGCTGGAGCCCCTGGCAGCCATTTCGATCAGGTTGGCAATGGCCTGCGGCTGAGACACATAGATTGCGTGGCTCCCCTTGACCTCGATCTTGGTGCTCCCCGCGCGCTGAGCCATGAACCGCTCCAGATCGGGGTTGATCTTCCGATCCTCGGTGGCGACAGCGTACCAGCTAGGCTTCGAATGCCATGCAGCCTCTTTGACAATGCCGGTTATCGCCTTGATGTTGATCGGAACCTGAGAGCGCGCCATGAAGGCGGCATCTTCCGCTGGGAGGTCTGCTGCGAAGTCCGCGTGAAAGGTCGCTGGATCAAGCGTCAGGAAGCCGTCCGAACTCGTGATGATGTTGTTTGTCGGGGGAGGGAACTTTGCCCGTAGCTCGTCCATCTTCTCCCCGGCTTCGGGAGCAACTGCGGCAACGTAGACCAGACCTTTCACCTCGGTCGCGTTGCCCGCTTCGGTGATGACGACCCCGCCATAGCTGTGGCCGACAAGGATCACCGGGCCCCCACTCTGCTTGATTGCACGCTGTGTCGCTGCCACGTCGTCGGCAAGCGAGGTTTCGGGCTGCTGGACGACGGTGACGTCGTAGCCGTCACGCTTCAGAATGTCCGCAACCCCGCGCCAGCCCGATCCGTCCGCATAAGCACCGTGGACTAAGACGATGTTCCTGATGGGATCTGCGGCATAAACTGGTATGGCAGATGCCATCATGCCGACGGCAGCAGCAACTCTCGCAATGAACCGTGTCATTTTTCACTCCTTATCGGATGGGGTATTGGACGTCTGAAATCCAGAGGCCTGACTAGCCCGGGAGGTTGAGCAGTTCCTCGGTATCGATCGCTTGCGCCGCTTCGCGCATCCGCTGAAACGTCGTGAGGAGGCTGTCCTTCTCGCCATCTGTGAGAACGCCGAAGATGACGGCACGAACTTGATCGCGGGCGACCTGCGCGGCCGCCCGATCGTGATGCCTTTTCCGTGAGTGCCAGGGTCTTCGCTCGCCGATCACCGGGTCGGGCGACCTCGTGATGAGGCCGTCCCGCTCTAGTGCGTCGAGTGCTTCCGTTATCGTTCGGGGTAAGCCAAGCACTGTTGCGAGATCCGACCAACTGGCACGCAGGGTGTGCAGGATGACTTCCAACCCCCGACTCTGGGCGAGCGACACACCCTTCTCCCGCACCAGTCGATCTTCGATGCGCGAAGCCAGGGCTGCCAGGTTCCGAACCCCTGACACCAGTGCTTGATCGTCAATCATGCCGGCCAGATCCTTCCGAAGAGGTGTCCGCTGGCAATGGGGGAAGACGGTAGGGGCAGCGCACGGGGGCGGCACGATGCGGCTTTCCGGAAGGGGGGCCGGATGTGCCGCCCGAGAGGGTCTTGGTTGCCGCCGTCTCATGTCGCCGCGCTCAGCGAGTGCTTGCGGGCGTCACTCACCGTCAACCAGACTGCTGCCACCAGGAAGTAGAAGGCGCCGAAGGCCGCATAAGGGGCAACCGTGGTGATGCCGACCGGCTCGGGTCCGCCAGCCATCTTCACGAACAGGAAACCGGCCAATGCGGACTGTGCGCCGCTCAGGATCATCGCCCATTGGGCGCCATACGTGTTCCAGCGGCGGACGGCCGTGGCGAGCTGAAAAATGCCGGCGAACCCGGCCCAGATGCCGAAGACCCCGAGGACGCTGTTCATGCTGCTGCCAAGCGCAATGGCCACGGCGATTGCGGTGATCGTGCTGACGATGACATTCAGCAGCTGCGTCTTGTTGCGGCCGAGGCCACCATTGCGCTGGGCGTCGACGAAGTTGGCTAGAGCATCCCATGCCGGATAGCCGAACAGCATGATAGCGGCCAGTAATGGGGCATCTTTCGCGAAAAAGAAAGCTACTCCGACCCACACTGCTGAGAAGGCAAAGCGGGTGAAGTAGTAGCTTTTGAGCCACCCCGAAGTGGCTTGGGCCTGCTGGTGATCGATCGATTGGGTAGACATGCCGAATCTTCTGTAAGTGGTCTGCCAACAGGCGGACCTCGCTTCTCCCACGCATTGCCTTTGGTGCTAATGTCGGAGGCTGCCGAATTCTTGATCGATCCTGCCAACGAGATGCCGCTCCGCAAGCTCGCCGTGGCCCGCGGTCAGCGGCTCTCGCCGATTACCGCCAGGGTAGCCCCAGCGACATGGCCGCGAGCATGCTTGACGACGTCGACGGCTGGTTCGAAGCTAGCATGTTCCGCCCGCTCACGGAGGATGCCGAGGGGGCGAGTTCGCGGCAGATCATGTCGGCGGCGCCTTGCCCGGACTGGCTCGCGCCCCTGCTCGACATCGCGGCCGGCGATCCAGTGTTCCGGCTTCACCGCACCGTTTGGGACGGCGCCGACCGACCCGTTCAGTTTCCTGTCTCGATGTTCCGGTGCGACAGGTTCAGCTACCAGGTCGAGGCGCTTCACTCCCGCCCGGAGTTCACCCGCAACGGCAGCCTTGCGAGCGCGACACTCCGGGCTCGTTGCCCTCGGAGCACTCGGCGATAGGTGACACCCATCCAGGAGTTAGAATACGCCAGAACGCCGGCGGGAAACAGATGTTTTCCGACCCTCTCCCCTGCTCCGCTCCGGACTGGATCGCCGCGCCAGCAATTTTGCGCGACAAACCCTGTCGGATTGAGGTAGTATGCGACAACTCTCAATCTGAGGTTTGTCGGACATGTTGGTCGGCTACATGCGTGTCTCCTCGGCCGATGAGCGCCAGTCGGTGGACCTGCAGCGTGATGCGCTGATCAGCGCCGGGGTGGACGAGCGCCACCTTCACCAGGACAAGGCTTCCGGAGCCCGGGACGATCGGCCCGGTCTGAAAGCCTGCCTTGAGGATCTCCGCTCCGGAGACGTGCTCGTGGTGTGGAAGCTCGACCGGCTCGGGCGGTCGCTGTCCCACCTCATCCGGATCGTCGAAGAGCTGAAGCGCCGGGGCGTCGCGTTTCGCTCATTGACGGAGCAGATGGACACGACCACCCCGCAGGGCGAATTCCTGTTCAACATCTTCGGCTCGCTCGCCCAATACGAGCGCGCGCTGATCAAGGAGCGCGTGACGGCCGGTCTCGCCGCCGCGCGTCGCCGGGGCCGGCGCGGCGGACGTCCACCTTCTCTCGATGCTGAGAAGGTGGAGCAGGTCGTGGCAGCGCTGGACGGCGGCGCAAGCAAGGCTTCCGTGTGCCGCACCTTCAAGGTCCCACGCTCGACGCTTCTCGGCACCCTCGAGCGTTTCGGCTGGACTGGAACACGGCCTAGCGCTGAAGCCCTCGACCAGCAAAGCACCACACCGCGGACCAGAACGCGAAAGGCGTCAGCTTGAGCAAGACGCCGAGAGAGACTGAGGCGACCGGTGTTGCATTCCGGGCCGGAGTACGCGGCCTACCTTTCAGCGCCTCGACCGAGCCGGCAGCCGAGGTCCCGGTCGAAACCGACACTCTGCGAGGGCCGATCGAGCGCAGCTTCGAGCTTCTCGAACGGCTCCCGGGGCTGTCCGATCCTGCTTCGGCTTACGAGACCGGTCGAGCCATGCGGATGATCGGGCACATCCTCGACAGCCAGGGCTCGCGCTCCGAGCACGGGACGCGTGTTGTCCAGGAACTCGCCGGCGCAACGATCGTTTTCGGGATGCGCAGTGAGCGACAGCCTTGGGGGGCGAGGACACGGCATTCGTGTCCTTGGACGTGTTTACCAGCGGCGCGGGTTCTGAGGCGCAGCGGGAGCACATCCGCAAAGCGATCGTCGACTATGCGCGGAAGCGCCCCCTCCTCGCTCGAAAAGCATAGCGTTTGGCGAGTCGTCGACGGATTGCCATAGCGGTCACACCAGGGAAGCGGCCGGTTGCCGTCGAGCAGCACCCGCGTCGCCCGGCAGTCCTCTTCGTTCGATCGAGGATGCGCCGGCGCATTGCCGGGTCAGCCGTCGAGGTCCAGCAGTCGAGCAACCGGCTGGAGACGGTCAAACCCGAGGCGGCATGTGAGCGGCGTCAACCCGGCGGTGTATGAGTGACGCCAGCGACAGGAGATCCTCGGCGTCAACGCGCGACATGGCCCAGTTAATCTTCGCTTCGTGGGCAGTGGGATTACGGAACATGCCGAACACGCCTTTCAGCATATTGGCGAAGCCCTTCTGTTCGTCGCGCTCGCTCTTGGTCGCGAAAGCGTTGATCGCGAGCATTGGAAGCTCGCCTGCAAATACGCGGTCGACCAAAACAGCACCGTCGTCGTCGAGACCGGTCCGGGAGCGCAGCTTGTCGGCGATCGACTTCACCGCCTCGAGCGTCGCGTGGAAGTAGTTGTCGACAAGCAGTTCGCTGCGGCAGAAGCGCAGTACGTCCTCGTGAACACCGCGAAGCTCCAGATCGGCTCGAAGCTCGCGCGCCCTGCGTTCGGCCTTAGGCAAGGTCGCAACCTTGGAGCTGGAACCGAGCTCGCCCGCCGCATCGAACTCCAGGCCGGCAAAAGCGAGCGCAGCGTTTAGTTTGGCGCGCATTGGTTCATAGCGCTCTGGCGCGCGCAGGTACCGTTCCGGCCTCATCGCCTGGCGCATGAACTTCAGGATCGCGCCGCGGTCGCCACGCTTGTTCTGGCTTTCGGCGAGGGCGTTGTGAAGACGATGACGCTTGGTCATTCCCTCACCGGGGTCCGTTATGGTTGCGACCACGAGAAGGTGGCTGATCTCGCTACCGGAGAGCCCCAAGGCTGTGTCGCCAAGTGCGGCTGCAATGGCTTCGATCTGGCTTTGCGTGAAGGTGCTCACGGGTCCGCCCATGCGTCTGGAGCAAGGTTACGGGTTGGGCTGCGGCTCAGCCAGGGTCGGCGCCTCTCGTCGGGAGTCAAGAAAGCCCGTGCAGACCCTGTTGCCGCTATACGACGCCTGTAGGAGGCGTTTGGGCTATCCTCCAATGTATCAAACTCGCGTGGCGACCCGAGCAGCCGTCCGAATATCCTCGATCCGCACTCCCGTGCGAGCGAGCAAGGCGCGCATATCGTTGAACACAGGGGCGTCTCGGCCGGGATCGGAGATGGTCAACAGCGCCGTAAACGGGACGCCCTCGTCTGGGACGCGTTCACCAGCGCGCGTCAGATAGCTTACAAACATGCGCCAATTCGAGGACTTGCCGATCCCGATCGGCATCGTCCTGGCAAACTGCTTTACCGGGCTCCACTTCAGCCCGTGTTCGATGCGTTCGGCTTCGATGGCCGGTGCATCGGCCTTGCCCGGAAGATAAACGGCGTCGAGCTGACCCTTCCAACCCGGTTTTCCTGTCTTGTCGAAGACCTCCTGCTGGACCGCCGCGTCAATGTTGATGCGGACGAACTCGGAGCCGAACCGGGCGTCAAGCGGCGGTGTCGAGACGAGGGTCAGCTTGGCAGAGCCGCGACACTTGCCGTCGGACGTGACCAACGACGGCGGCCAGGCGAACGCGAAGGAGATCTGCTGGTCGCGCCGAATCCGGGAGGCGAAAACCAGTGTAATCTGGTGATCCTCGCCTTCGAGGATCTCACGGGCGGCAGGCGGCATTCCGAACCCGGCCAGGTCTCGCGCGACGCCAGAAAGCGATTTAGTGGCGAGCACCTCAGGCATGCGCGCGTGGTGGAGCAATAAGCCGATCAGGGTTTCGCGCGACACCTCGCCTTCGATGCTCTGGTCCAGCACCGCGGCCGTCTTGGCAACGAGCGGTGCAGCGTAGCTGGTGCCACAACCGTCGCAGGTCGAACCATCCGGCTTCAGCGAAAAGAGGCCATGCCCGAGCGGCGTTTGCGGCGAGCCCGAGCCCCCGAAATGCGCGAGATCCGGCTTCACGCCGGCCCGCAATCCAGGACCCCGCCGAGAGTAGCGAGCCGGCGCAGAGGCAATAGCGTTTGGCAGTCCGGGCGGGTTCAGCGCCGCCACCGACACGTTCCGCACGCTCTCAGCCGGCATGAGCAAACCGTCGTTGCGGGCAGAGGCCAGGGCAACCAACGCCTGCGTCTCATCCTCAGGCCATTCTGTCCTCTGAGCCTGCGGAGTGGTGTTCCCAGCGGAGATGAAGAACACGGCGCCGTTGGCCTCCGCGATGGCGTCGAGACGCGCCGCGTGCGGGCCATAGCGGTCAGGCGTTGCCTGATGTTGAATGTTGAGGCTGAGGTTGAAGATACGCGTGGCGTGCCGCGCCTTCGCGTCAGCGACGGCGTTGTCGACCTCATCGAAGAAGTCCGCAAGCCCGTTCGGAAAGTAGGACGAGAAGGCGTTGGGTTGGGCCTCGTTGGGAAAGATTGCGATGTCGACGATCTCTGCTCCGTCGGGCTCGGGACAGACCTCGGCGCCGTTCAGCGCGTTGCCGCCCACGGCCAGAGCGCCAATGAAGGTCCCGTGGTCGGGATCAGTGTCGCTCTCGTCGAGCAGGTCCCAGCGCTCTAGTACCCAATCGGAAAGCGCTGGTCCGACCCCGCCGTCGATTATCCCAAGTTTGGGATAGGCTCGTGCGGTGTTGCGGTCGGGAAGGGTGACATTGCCCGGGTGCGCGCGACCCGCGCCGGCCGCGGACTTGGCGGAGAGGCGTTCGCCGATGATGGTGCGCGTAAGAACCGGCGGCAGTTCGATCCGCCGCACCAGCGGATGATGGTCGAGAAATTTGAGCAGGCGGCTGTGGCGACTGGGATCTGCGTCAAAGGGTGCGAGCGCGCGCTCCCGCTTGCGATCGGCAACCGGCGCCTGAAGCATGAGGACCGGTGGCTCGACCGACCTCCCGAGACGAAGAGTGAGCCGGGGCTGTTCGGGCTCGCGGGTCTGCACGCGCTGCACCTCGAGCCCCTGGCCGATTGCGGCAAGCCCTTCTACGAAGGACGCGTAGAGTCGTTGATGGCCTTGATCGACAGCATCCCATTGGCTGCGCGGGGGAGGTACGTCGAAGAGTTCGACCTGATAACTGCTCCCCGTCATCGGATTGGCAAGCCAATTGATGGCGTCTTCTGCCGAGAACTGGCGACGGTCGGCGGGCCCGTAGAGTTCGATGCGGTCGATCGCGCCTGTTTCGCTGCGCGCCGTGGACGGGTGCGGGATCATTTTCCCGGTGTTCGGATCACGCTTGAGGTTAGTCCCATTCTCGGCGGCGGCAACCTCCCGCGCAATGGTGCGCAGCACCCGCGGCCGGGCCTCAAAATACATCTCGCCGAGATCGCCGCCTCAAACCAGTGAGATCCGGTCCGGCTTAAAGAGGGAGCGGGTCGGCCGGTGACTCTTTGCCCAGGCGGGTCGGCGCAAGATCACCTTGATAACGCCGACGTCGCCTTGTTCTTGGCTCTCAATGGCGGCCGCGACGTTGTCGAGCTGATCGGTAAGCGCCGTCTTGTGCTTGCGAAAGGCGTCGTCGTTACCGGCAAAGAAATCCTTCTTGGGCCCGCCGCCTCCGGCCTCGCGGGCCTGCTCGAAATTTTCTTGATTGAGGATAATTTGGATAGGGCTAGCCATGGCTCGGCACCGCCTCGATCCGCCCTACTTCTGCGTCGGGGCTTCGGCTGATCTGACGGCTGACGGTCGACTTGTCTTTGCCAGCGATGCCGCCGATCTCCTCGTAGGAGAAACCGAGGCTTGCATCTCGGCTCATGGCCTTGAAGAGGACGCCTGTGTCCGCGAACAGCAGCTCGCGTCGTTTAGGGTCGATGCGCGCACTATTGAGCGTCGCGAACTGGCGCAGGGTGTCGAGCAGTTGTCGAGGCTCTCCTGTTCGTACCGCTGTCGACTTCTTATAAGTTCGGACGAGCGCCTCTATCTCGGCGCCGGTCGCGCCCTCAGTGAACCATGCGATCAGACGCAGGTGCGCATCCGGGGCGGAGACGGGCGGCATGAACGTACGCGCGATCTCGATGCGAACCGGGAAGCTCGGCCGCGGTATCTCCAATTGCACTTCAAACCGCCGCCAAACCGCCGGGTCGAGCAGACGGGGATGATTGGTGATTCCGATCGTCACGCCGAGTTCGTGGCGGGAATCAAGGTTCTGCAGAAGCGCGTTGACCACGCGTTTGATTTCGCCCACCTCTTGTGGGTCGTCTCGAAGTTTCGCGATGGCGTCGAACTCATCCAACAGCAGCAGGCACCGGTATCGGTTAGCAAAAGCGAATAGATTGCCGATATTGCGCGCCGTTGTGCCAAGGAACGACGAGACGAGTCCATCGATTCTGGCGACCACCACGGGCAGCTCGAGCTGAGCGGCTACCCACAACGCTAAGCGGGTCTTCCCGGTACCGGGCGCTCCGTAAATCAGGCAGGTCCGAGCGGGTTGAACTCCCACGTCGGCTAGCGCTTGTAGGCTGCTCCACTCTTCCATCACCGACGTGATCGCCGAGGTCACCGTTTCGTTAAAAAGCGGGGGCTGAGGGCGGGTCTCCGGCGGAAAGATGACCTCGGCCAGTGGGGCCGCTGTCTCGCGATCAACCGGCACCTGTGTGTTGCGCGACAGGGTTTCACCCGGGACCTGCGCACGCGACCGGGAAAGGCGACTGGGCGCAAGTTCGACGGTGCGATCGGCCGTGGTCAGCAGCCCGCTGAGGATGCCGGATGCCTTGCCGTCCCCCTCTTTGCCCAATGCGTCTCTGAGCCGCTCGATCTGCTTACGGACAGCCGGCGACGCTTGGACGAGTGCGGCGCGACATAGGGCCTGTATAATAGGAAAGTGGTCCATGCGTTGCCCGCGTTGCATAACAGCAGAAGAGCGTCGCCAGTAGCGCCCTTATCGTTGCGTGTCTAGCTCAATTCGTTGCGTTACGGAGGCTAACGTTGCGGTGGGTGGGTGCAAATCCGTGCGCCTGCCCGCCTTCGTCGGTCACCGGGTGCTCGTAAACCCAGCCGCTGCGCGTCTCGGCCTATCGGCATCGCCCCCTGGCGCGAGCGGCTGAGACCGTGAGTTCATCCTCGTCGGCGAAGCCCTCGGCCAGGTCGAAATAGGGAGAGAGCGGAAGCGAGCTCCGTGACGGTTCCGGACTGGAGAGAGAGGCTCTCCGGCGGCCGTCGTGGAGATGTCCCATGCAACGTGTTCCGTCCATCCAGGCCCCCTCTCCTGCCCCGCTCGGGGCCTCCGGCTACAAGGTCGACATCAGCCGCGGCGACCGGATCGAGCGTGTCTCGTCCGAGTGGTTCTCGCGTCCCGCCGACGAGCGCTTCCTGAGCCTCGCCGACCTGCACCGCTCGGTGAAGGCCCGAGCCGACCGGTCCACCGCACGCACCCTCGAAACCCGCGCCGTCCGAGTCGAGGCCGCGCGCGACGACGCGGAACGGCTGTCGCTCATCCTGCCCGGCGACGCGGAGCCGGTCGCGCCGACGCACTGGAGTTTCGGCCAGCTTTGCTCGCTTGTGGGCGCGCCCTCCGGCTACCTCCGCCAGCTGCCGGCCTCGCTCGCCGGCATCAACCTGCAGTACGGCTTGGCCGAACACCGCTCGGAGCTGGTCAAGACCTACACGACCGCGGCTGGCCGGACGGAGCTTCGCGCCGTCACGGGTCCGGATTACGGGCGTATCCACGATCACGAGCTCGTCGAGGCGATCATGCGCCTCGCAGGCAACGGCATCGGCGACACGCGCTGGAAGGTGCCGGGCGTGCTCGATTGGTCGACCATGACCCACAATCCGCGGGTCGATGTCACGAGGGACACGACCACGCTTTACGCCTCGGACCGGGACGTGTTCGTGTTCCTGTGCGACGACCTGAACCCGATCGAGGCCGGCCGGCTCCCGAACGGGGATCCCGACCTGTACTTCAGGGGCCTCTACGCCTGGAACTCGGAGGTGGGCTCGCGCACGCTCGGCATCGCCTCCTTCTATCTTCGGGCGGTCTGCGCCAACCGCAACCTGTGGGGCACGGAGCAATTCGAGGAGATCACGATCCGGCACACGAAGTATGCCGCCTCCCGCTTTGCCCAGGAGGCGAGGCCGGCTCTCGAAAAGTTCGCCGACTCGAGCGCGTCCTCGTTCGTGTCTGGCATTCGCGGGGCTCGGGCCAAGGTGGTGGCGCGTTCCGACGAGGACCGGACCGAGTTTCTGCGGAAGCGCGGGTTCTCGAAGGGCGACACGGCCAAGATCATCGACGCGGTCCTGGTGGAGGAAGGTCACCCGCCATCGAGCATCTTCGACTTCGTGCAAGGGATCACCGCCCATGCCCGGGGCGAAGCCCGGCAGGATGCGCGGCTTGAGGTAGAGCTGAAGGCGAAGCGCCTCATGGACCAGGTTGCCTGACAAGTCAGGTTGCGTGACGAGTCAGGTTGCGGCCTGACCGGACCGGCGGAGAGGGAGAGGAAGGAGGGGACTTCGTGACGGGAGACAGGGGGAAGAGAGAGGCTCTCCTCCGCCCGTCGCGGAGAACCCACGATGTCGAAGATCATGCTGAACGGGGTGAGCGACGTGCCTCTGAACAAGCTCATCCGGTCCCAAGCCAACGTCCGCCGCATCAAGGCGGGCGTCTCGATCGAGGATTTGGCCGAGGACATCGCCCGGCGCGGGCTCATCCAGTCTCTCGCAGTCCGGCCCGTGCTCGACGGTGAGGGGCAGGAGACCGGGATGTACGAGGTCCCGGCCGGCGGCCGCCGGTTCGAGGCCCTAAAACTCCTGGCCAAGCAGAAGCGGCTGTCGAAGACGGTGCGCGTGCCTTGCATTGTCCGGACCGACGGCATCGGGGCGGAGGACTCCCTCGCCGAGAACACGATGCGGGAGGCCCTGCACCCGCTCGACCAGTTCCGGGCCTTCCAGGCCCTCCGGGAGGAGCACGGCCTCTGCGACGAGGAAATCGCGGCCCGGTTCTTCGTCACCCCGGCCGTGGTGCGCCAGCGGCTCAAGCTGGTCGCGGCCTCACCAAAGCTCCTCGACCTGTATGCCGCCGGTGAGCTTTCCCTCGAGCAGCTGATGGCGTTCTGCGTCAGCTCCGACCACGCCCGCCAGGAGGCGGTCTGGGAGGCGTTGAAGCGAGGCTACAACACCGAGCCCTATTACATCCGCCGGCTCCTGACGGAGGGCGCCGTGAAGGCCTCCGACAAGCGCGCCGTGTTCGTGGGCGCCGCGGCCTACGAGGACGCGGGCGGTGTGATCGAGCGCGACCTGTTCCACGAGGACGGTGGTGGTTACTTTCGGGACGTCGCTCTTCTCGACCGGCTTGTCGCCGAGAAGGTTGAGACCCAAGCCGACGTGGTCAGGGCCGAGGGCTGGAAGTGGATCGAGGTCGCGGCCGAACACCCGTATGGCCGTACCTTTGCGTTGCGCCGGTTGTACCCGGCGACCGAGCCGATGAGCGAAACGGAGCAGGCCGAGCGCGAGGCGCTTCAGACCGAGTACGATGACCTCGAGGCCGAGCACGCGGCCGCTCCCGAGCTGCCCGAAGAGGTAGACGCTCGCCTGGGTGAGATCGAGGCGGCTTTGGCCAGGCTCGATGAGCGCCCTGCCCTGTTCGAGCACAACGAGATCGCGCGGGCCGGCGCTTTTGTCAGTCTGGACGTGACGGGCCAGCTCAAGGTCGAGCGAGGTTTCGTGCGGCCGGAGGACGAGAAGCCGGTCGAGCCCGAGGCCGACATCGCGAGGGCAGATGGGGAGGCGCGGGGCGGCGACGAGCCGGCCAGCGATGTCCCCTCCCCTGCCACGGCGACCTCGCATGCCGACTTTGACGAGGAAGAGGACCCGTCGGGTCGCGTATCGGACCGGCTTCTGACCGAGCTGACGGCGGCGCGCACGCTGTCTTTGCGGGCAGCCCTGGCGAACGATCCGGACGCCGCCTTCCTCGCGGTCCTCCACGCCCTGACGCTGCGGACGTTCTGCGGCTCGTACTCGGTCGACACCTGCCTCGACATCGAAGCACGCAGCGTCCCGCTCGGGAGCCACGCTCCGGGCCTCGACGACAGTCCCGCCGGCCAGGCCCTGACCAAGCTCCACGAGGATTGGAGCCGACAGATGCCGTCGCAGGCGACAGGTGTGTGGGCGTTCGTGCTCGACCTCGACCGCGATAGCCGGGCTGCCTTGTTCGCGTTCTGCGTCAGTCGAAGTGTCAATGCGGTCGCCCTCCCTTACGACCGTCGGCCGGCCGCGATCGGCCATGCCGACCGGGTTTCCGAAGTCGTCCACCTCGACATGGCGGCAGAGGGTTGGGCACCGACGGTCGAGAATTATCTCGGCCGGGTCACTAAGGCGCTGATCCTCGCTGCGGTGCGCGAGGCGAAGGGAGCCGAGGCGGCCGCGTTCATCTCGCACCTGAAGAAGGCCGAGATGGCTCGCGAGGCCGAGGCGCTGCTCCGCGGAACGGGGTGGCTGCCGCTCGCCCTGCGGACGCCGGGTCTTGCCTCCCCTCCCCTCCCCTTTGCGGCCGAGGCGGCCGACCCTGACGTCATCTTCGACCCTCGGGAGGACCTGCCGGCGATTGAGGGCGAGGCACAGACCGAGGACGCGTACTACCCCGTCGCGGCCGAGTAAGATCGGGCCGGGGCGGCTCAGCAGCCCCGGCTTTTCCGTGGGCGAGGTCAGCGGGCTCAGCGTGAACCCTTGATCCTGTTATTGCACGAACAAACCGGGAACTTAGCCATGACCCGTCCGGCAGCCGAACTGGCCCGCGCCTTGGCCGAACAGGCGGAGACAGTGTGCCGGCGCTACCTCTCAAACGGTCGCCGCAGCGGCCATTACTGGATTGTTGGCGACGTCCAGAATAATCGCGGCCAGAGCCTCTATGTCCCGCTGCGAGGACCGGGTTCGGGCAGGGGCGCCGCGGGCAGGTGGACGGACGCCGCAACCGGTGAGCATGGCGACCTCCTCGACCTGATCCGGCTGAGCGGCGGCTTCGACACGTTCCGAGACGCGCTGGACGAAGCCCGCTCGTTCTTGAGGCTGCCCAGGTCAGAACCCCAGCCTGGCCGGCACGAAGTTGCCGCGCGCGAGCCCGCACGCCGCAACTCGCCCGAGGCAGCGCGACGTCTGTTCGCACGGGCACGTTCGATCACGGGCACGTTGGCGGAAACGTATCTGCGCGGTCGCGGCCTCACCGTGCCGCTCGATGATCTCTGGAGCCTGCGCTTCCACCCCGCTTGCTACTATCGCGAGGCGGACGAGGACGAGGCGCAGAGATGGCCGGCGCTGCTCGCCGCCATCACGAACGTCGACGGGACCATCACGGCCGTCCACCGCATCTGGCTCGACCGGGACGGCCGCCGAAAGGCGCCGGTCGGCGATCCGCGTCGCTCGCTTGGGCGTCAACTCGGAGGCGGCGTCCGCCTTGGCCTGATCGGTCACGTGTTGGCCGTTGGCGAAGGGATCGAGACGATGCTGTCGCTGCGAAGCGCCCTCCCCCGGATGCCGGTGCTCGCCGGGCTCTCGGCCAATCACCTCGCCGCGCTCGAACTTCCGGACGGCGTGCGACGGCTCTACGTCGTGCGCGACAACGACTCGGCTGGCCGGCGGGCGGAGACACGGTTGCGGGTGCGGCTGCAAGGTCGGGATGTCGAGGTCCGCTCGCTGTCGCCGGCCTACGCCGATCTCAACGCCGACCTGCAGCGGCTTGGGCGAGAGCGGCTCGGGATGCGGGTCGTGCGTCAGCTCGCACCGGAGGACCGGATGCAGTTTGCACCCGAGACGGACGAGGCGGAGCGAGCTGCCGCGTGACGTCGGTCGTCTGCTCGATGTGTGGTTGGCATGATGTCGAGCGTCGTTCTCCTCCTTTTTTGCAGAGGACCGCACCACGGCCTTCTAGAGGGGGATCGGGCCGGAGGCGTCGGGCGGCACGAGCCGCCCTGAGCGCGGCCGCAACGGCGCCCGACGACTATTTTCCGCCGCCTTCGGCTTTGCATCGCGAAGCAAAATAGCCGCCGGTCGCCGTCCTCCGCTGCGCTTCGGTCCCAAGAGGGATGCAGCCCCGCTCCAACCTCCGGCCTGTTCTCGCCCGCGAAGGCCGCGATGGCGCGGCCGACCCGCCCGGAGGAGAACGACATGCTCGACGAGACCACCTTCCCGACATTCGAGATTGACCTGCCCGATACGGGCGCAGCCTCGCCCACCTCGCACCTGCTCGACGCCCTCCAGCTGCACGGCTACCGCCCCTTCCAGGACGAACCCGATCCGCGCCCCCTCCCCGACCCGGACACCGCCCGCGGGCTGCTCTACGACAGCTTCGACGCCCTGGTGGCCATGCTGGCCGACACGAGGCTGGAAGACGACCTCCCCGACCTCCTCTGGTCCGCCGTCAACGTGTACCACCGCCGCCTCGACCGGATCGGACGCGATCTCGACGACAACGAGCAGGCGCAACGCCAGATGCAGCGCGAGCAGGATGGCTCCGAGGTGAAGTCCGTCGAGCTGGAGAGGCTGATCACCCAGGGGCTGACGCTCGTAGAGCGTCGAAACGCCTTCGAGTTCTTTCGCGACCACGCGGCCGAGCTCTTCGAAGCCCACACAGGCTCGACTTGGCGGCCGCGCTCGGGCTCGATGGTGAATCACCGCGCGCTGACCGCGGCGATGATCGACAGCCGCGACTTCATCAACGCCAGCCGTCGGGCCGAGGCGCAGGTGCTCGTGCCGGTCGGCACGAGGGTCGCGTTCACGGGCGGCGCCGAGTGCAACGACGTCGACCGGATCTGGTCGGCGCTCGATCGGGTTCGGGCCAAGCACGCCAGCATGGTGCTGCTGCACGGTGGCTCGCCTAAGGGCGCAGAGCTCATTGCCGCCAAGTGGGCCGAGACCCGGAAGGTCGCGCAGGTCGTGTTCAAGCCCGACTGGGCCCGGCACAAGAACGCCGCGCCCTTCAAGCGCAACGATCAGATGCTCGAGGCAATGCCGGTCGGCGTCGTCGTATTCCCCGGGAACGGGGTCAGCGGCAATCTGGCCGACAAGGCCCGCAAGCTCGGCATCCCGATGATGCGGTTCGATCAGGATCGAGGCGGCGCGTAAAGCGCCACCTCTCCTGAGCCGGCTCGCTTCGCGAGCCGGCTCAGCGGATGGGGTAGAAGAGGACGCTCCCAGCGGGCCGAAGCTGGTCGAGTACTTCGAACTCGCGCCTGCGGGGCGGCCTGGGCCGAGACCGCCCGGGAGAGCGGGCGCCTCTACCACCAGGTCCGGCTGGATGATCCCTCCTTCGCGGCCCCGGTCTTCGCCAACCTGATCGAGGACGTCGAGACCGGCAACTTCACCCTGATCTGGAACCGGCCGAAGCGCCCGGCCAAGCGCCAGCCCGACCGCCGGAGCCAAAGCCGCCACTGAGCGGCTCACCCGCCCGCCCGACGTAGGGCGGGGCGGACAGGCGCGGAACGCGAGGCGCCTTGCTTGCTCGCGACCGAGGCACGACGATGTTGTCAGCGGACAACAACAGCGGACATCCGCTGACGGTACCATAGGTCAGCAACGACGCTGCTGGTGTTAACCTCTCGTTAACTCTAAATCGCTTGCTCGACGGTCCGAATCGTGGCCTCATCCTGAGACGGCGTAGTTGCGTAAGACGCTGAGTTTCCGTCTCACGAGAGCATGATGGCGCAACACGCTCAGGAGAGCGTTCCGGTAAGCGGCACCGCAACAGGGCGGGTGGCTCGCCATGCGGCTGCGCTTTCGAGCCAGTTGCGCTCGCTCAGCCGCACCCTCTTCCCACCAACGGCCTCCAAATCTCTCAGGACGTTCAGCTCCGGAGAGATCGCGAAATTTGTCGGTGTGTCTGACGGATATCTGCGCCAGTTGTCCCTGGACGGCCTCGGGCCGACGCCAGCGCTTTCAGCTGGCGGGCGGCGCTCCTACTCGCTCGCTCAGGTCAACGAGCTGAGGGATTACCTCGTCTCGGCGCGGCCGAAGGAGGCCCTCCAGTTCAGGCCCGGGCGTCGGGCCGGCGACGACCTGCAAATCGTGACCGTCGCGAACTTCAAAGGGGGGTCGGCAAAGACGACGACCGCCCTCTATCTCGCGCAATATCTCGCCCTTCACGGCTTTCGCGTTCTTGCAATCGACCTCGACCCGCAGGCGTCGCTGTCCGCGATGTTCGGCTATCAGCCCGAGTTCGACATCGGCGAGAACGAGACCCTGTATGGCGCGATCCGTTATGACGATGTCCGACGGCCCATGCGGGAGATTGTCCGCCCGACCTACTTCGATGGGCTGAGCCTGGTCCCAGGCAACCTCGAGCTGATGGAGTTCGAGCACCATACGCCGCGGGCGATGATCGAGCGGAAGGCGAGGGGGCATGAACTCTTCTTTCGCCGTGTCGCCGGGGCGATCCGAGAGGTCGACGGCGACTTCGACGTGGTCGTGATCGACTGCCCTCCGCAGCTTGGTTATCTCACGATGGGTGCGCTCAACGCCGCAACCGCGATGCTGGTCACGATCCATCCCCAAATGGTGGATGTCGCGTCCATGAGTCAGTTCCTGCTGATGACCGCAGACCTCATGTCCGTCATCGAGAACGCCGGCGGCCGTCTCGATCAGGATTTCCTTCGGTACGTGGTGACCCGGCACGACCCGAACGATGTTCCCGAAGCCCAGATCGTTGCCTTATTACGAAATCTCTTCGGCGACGATGTGCTGCGCTCCACCGCTTGGAAGTCGACCGCCGTCGCCAATGCAGGCTTGACGAAACAGTCACTCTACGAGCTCGACCGCGGCTCCGTCGGCCGAGCCACGTATGACCGGGCGCTCGAGTCGGTCGACGCAGTCAATGCGGAGATCACTCGGCTTATCACGGCGGCTTGGGGACGATGAGCAAGCGCTCAGACACGATCAGATCGCTCTTCACTGCGCCTCAGGGCGAGACGTTGTCCGCTGACAACAATCCGCCTGGTCCGCGCGTTTCCTCTGGGTCTGTCCGATCCCTCCGGGACTCCTTTTCCGGGGTCGAGCGGGAGAACGACGACCTCCGCCAGAAGCTGGCGTCGGGCGCGCTGGTTATCGACGTTGATCCCGGCCTCATTGACCCGTCGCCGGTCGCCGACCGCTTCGCAGGGGACGACGAGACCTCCTTCGAGGCACTCAAAACGTCGATCCGTGAACGCGGTCAGGAAGTGCCCGTTCTTCTTCGCGAGCATCCCTCCACGCCCGGCCGCTACCAGAGCGCTTACGGCCATCGCCGCATTCGAGTCGCCCAGGAGCTGGGTCAACCTGTCAAGGCGATTGTCCGCGATCTTACGGACACCGACCTCGTCATCTCTCAGGGCATCGAAAACTCAGCTCGAGAGGACCTGAGCTTCATCGAGCGGGCGGTCTTTGCCATGCGCCTGGAGGATGCAGGCCACGATCGGCTGATCGTTCAGGAAGCCTTGTCGATCGACCGGGCCGAGACATCCAAACTGCTCTCAGTAGCGCGATCTATTCCGGCGGATGTCGTCGGGGCGATCGGAAAAGCGCCGAAGGTCGGGCGAGGGCGGTGGCAGTCCTTCTCCGACGCTTTGAAGACCTCCGGCGCGCTAAAGCGCGTCCAGACCGCGCTGAAGCAGCCCGAGCTGAGGACGAAGGATTCTGACGGGCGATTCCTGGCGGCACTTGCCGCGGCCGTTGCGTCTCAAAAAATCCGTTCTGCAGACCAGAACGAAACGGTCGTCTCCGCCTCGGGTCACCGCGTCGCACGCGTCAAGCATGCCGGCCGAGACCTCAGGATCACCATGGAACGGGGGGTGGACGCGGAGTTCGCGACCTTCCTCGTCGAGCAACTCCCTGGCCTGTTCGAGAGCTATATCGAGAGCCGGCCCTCGGGGGATCGTGGCGAGGCTTAACGGCCTCGCCTATCGCAACCGTTTAGGAGCAACCCGGCAAAAGAAAAAGGCCCCCGAACCGGAGTCCGGAAGCCCTTCTCTGTAGTCTCGCAGCTAAGAGAATCTCACTTCCGCGAATCACTGTCAAGCGTTTCGACGCCGTTTCGGCGAGCGGATTTCCTTTGCCTCGGAAAGGCAAGGTTCATGGAGACTCTCTCAACGACGCCCTTTGGGCGGCGAAGGCTTTCGCTCGCCATGGTGGCGGCGCAGGCCTCCGCGAAGGCCTGCCCAGGCGATGCCGCCGCACACAAGTGGCACGTCCTGCGCAACCTCACAGAAGCGAAGGATGAGCTGGCGCTCTCCGACCGCGCCCTCGCGGTGCTTGGGGCGCTCCTGACGTTCAGCCCCGAGACCGCCCTCACGCCGGGCACCGACCTCGTCGTGTTCCCGTCGAACCGCGAACTCACCGTCCGGGCGCACGGGCCGGCCGCCGCGACGCTACGGCGAGCGCTGGGTCAACTCGTGGAGGCCGGCATCGTAATCCGGCGCGACAGCCCGAACGGTAAGCGTTTCGCCCGGAGAGGGGAGGGGGGGCAGATTGAGCAGGCTTTCGGCTTCGACCTCACGCCTCTCGTCGCGCGCGCGGCGGAGTTCGAGCGGCTGGCAAACGGCGTCCGGGCGGATGCCAAAGCCCGCCTCCTGCTGCGGGAGGAGATCTCGCTTCACCGGCGCGACATTGCGAAGACGATCGCGATTGGCGTCGAGGAAGACTTGCCAGGCCTGTGGCAGGTTTTCGGCGACCGGCTGATCCGGCTCGGCCCCATGCCGCGGCGGCCCGCGGAGCGAGAGGAGCTCGAACCGGTCGTCGTAGAGCTGCGGGCTCTCCGCTTCGACGTCGATAAGTGCTTGTCGGAGGCGATGAAAACACAAGAATCGACTGGCAATGAGTCTCAGTCTGAGCGGCACCATCAGAATTCAAATCCAGACCCCGTTATTGAATCTGAACTGAGCTTCCGAGAAAGCCAGGGAAGAGCGGCAGAGTCCGATCCTGAAGCGAAGCGACCTCCCCCACGGGCTTACCCGCTCGGGATGGTGCTCGAGGCCTGTCCTGACATCGTCGACTATGCCCGGCATGGGGTATCCTCATGGAGGGATTTCCACGCCGTTGCGGGCGTCGTGCGAACGATGCTGGGGATCAGTCCGAGCGCGTGGGCCGAAGCGAACGACGCGATGGGTGAGGATGGCGCGGCCATCCTCATCGCGGCCATCCTGCAGAAGGGCGAGGAGGTGAAGAGCGCAGGTGGATACCTACGCAATCTGACTGATCGGGCCCGTGCCGGACAGTTCTCCCTTGGTCCGGTCCTGATGGCGCTCTTGAGGTCAAAGGTGGGGGTTGGTGGCCGGAAGCGAGCGTGAACCTCCCGCGGGCCAAAGTCGGTGCCCGCTTGGAACAGGAGCCACTCTGGCGATTGTCGGTCCGCGGCGCCACGGCAAATGAGTTCGCCCGTCTCGGGACCGTGGTTTCGGGCCGCTGCGCCTTCCTTCTCGGTGCCGCGCGTTTTGGGGCTGGTTTGCCCTCGGCGGGTTCGGGTGATGGCAATTGCGTGCCTCGCCGTTCTCAGGATGATGTACTACTCGACAGACGGCGTGAAATCGGATGTCGGCTCTGGAAGGCGGGCAGCTTCTGGGCGGGTTGTGTGCCGGCGAACTCGATGCGGCCCGAGGTGCGTGAAGGGCGCACTCCCGTTTTGGCTGCGGTCCAAGGAAGCGAGGCAGCGAGCTGGGCGGTTCGGCCCTGTGGCAGCCCGGTCGGGTTGGAGGGGTCGTGTTGTCGCGTGGTGTTCTCTCCCGTGTGTCTGTCTTGGGCAGATCCGTCCTGTCGTCCTGTGATGGGCTTGTCTGGCCGGGGTCGGCGCCTGCGGCCCCTCGATCGTCCTGGCAACGGCGTCCGCCAGCTATTTTCCCCTGCCTGCGGCTCTCGCCTCCGTCATTCCTCGCGCGAGCAAAATAGCCGTCGGCCTGCCGTTCTCCGCTGCGCTTCGACCCTTCGGGTGCCGGGTCTCTCGTCCCCGGCCTGTCGGTCGCCATCAAGGCCGCGCTGGACGGCTTTGAGAGACAGACAGGAGATCACCATGGCGACCATCGGCACCTTCACGACCGACCGGGACGGCTTCCTCAAGGGCCAGATCCGCACCCTCAACCTCGACGCCTCCGTCTCGATGGAGCCCGTGACCTCCGACAAGGACGGCGCGCCCGCCTACCGGCTCTTCGCGGGCGACGTCGAGCTCGGGGCGGCCTGGGCCAAGACCGCCCGGGAGAGCGGGCGCCTCTACCACCAGGTCCGGCTGGATGATCCCTCCTTCGCGGCCCCGGTCTTCGCCAACCTGATCGAGGACGTCGAGACCGGCAACTTCACCCTGATCTGGAACCGGCCGAAGCGCCCGGCCAAGCGCCAGCCCGACCGCCGGAGCCAAAGCCGCCACTGAGCGGCTCACCCGCCCCGCCCGACGTAGGGCGGGGCAACCCCTCAACCCGGCCCGTCTTCCATCGCGACGATCGCGGGTCCACGCCGCTCACGAGCCGCGGCGCCGCATCGGGGAACGTCAGGACGCCCGTCATCGGCGCCGAGCGCCGGTTGGTACCACCAGAACGGGCCGGGGAAGGGGAGGGGGCTCACGACGTCGGCTCGTCGAGTCTCGGATTCGTAAGCCTTCTCGTGTAACCCATGCGCGCGTCGCAGATTGGCGATGGGAGCGCCTTCAAGGCAGCAGGCTATGGTCGCGCGTTCTGATCGTTCACCCTCCCGGGCCAGCCGGGAACTCGCCATGACGCTGGAATACTACCGCGAGGCGAGCGAGCTCACGAAGAAGCAGTTCGCCGACAAGCTCGGCATCTCGACACAATTCCTGCACAGCCTCCTGGACGGGAAGGGCAACCCATCCCTCGACACGCTGGAGGAGATGGCGACCAAGCTGAATCTCGAGTTCAGCCCGCTCTTCCGGGCGCCGACCACCAGCGCGCCGGTCGCGAAGCGGAAATACCGAACCGCCGAGTCGCCGGCCGAGCCGCCTCAGCGCGCATCGAACTCGCGCTCGCGCACCCCTGCCAAGCGCCAGCCGCCGGCCTCCGAGTAGAAGCTCATCGTCGCCCGGCCAATCAGTTGTTCCTGCGCATCGATGACGTCGGCGTGGCAGTGCACGAAGCCCGCCCTTCGCTCGACCACATTGGCGCTTGGACGGTAGAAGCCCGGCTTGCAGGCGAACAGCGTGACAGAGTTCGGGAGGCGATCACCCGATGCCACGCCGAAGCTGCTGTAGACCGCGCCGAGCCCGTATCCCTCGACAGCGCGGCCGATCGCGGCGTTCGCCTGCTGCTGCGTCGGGTACCGGCCGGCCATGCTGAGGAACGGCGCCGGGGCGTCGGTGTCGACGCGAGGTCCCGGTCTGCCGGCGACGCTGGAGCAGGCCGTGAGCAGCGCTGCGATCGCCGCAACGGAGCCACGCTGGGCTCCACGAGTCAAAGCCGGGTTCACGCGGCGACCGCGCGCTCATCGCCCGCCGACTTGCGACGGAGGAGGTTGAACGTTTCCGCGATCACGTTGACCACGTAGGTCTTGGATTGGCTCTCGCCGAACGACGCCTCCTCGACCCGTGCCTCGATGTGGACCAGGTCGCCCACGCCCACGTTGGCGGCAGTCCAGCTCGCCTGTCGCGCGTCGAGCACCGAAACCGGAACGTAGCTCGGTGCGCTCTTTTCCTCGCCGTTCGCCGTCCAGGTCCGGTTGGTCGCGACGGTGACCTTCGTGACCTTCTCGAATGGTTTGATCGACGCGACATGGCCGATCAGGGTCAGGCGGTTCGTGGTTCGCATTCGGCTCGCTCCCATTGCGCCGAGTCAATCATAGTTGACTCCGTTTCGGCTGAGAAGCCCGTCGCTCGATCCGAGCAGTCCCGCACGCGTCCGGCCGTCTCAGCGGCGCAGATCGAGTTCGCGGGTGATCGCGGCCACGCACAGCTCGCCGAGCTTCTCGCGCAGCCCGAGCGACCGGCGCATGCGCATGTAGAGGCTCGCCGGCAGACGCACGGTGAAGCTAACGAGCTCTTCCTCGGCGGACGGTTCCGGCGCGATGCTCGGCTTCGGGGCCCGCGCCGTTTTCGGCGCCGCCTTCAGCTCGCCATCGGCTGCGACCAGCCGAACCGGATCGCTCGAAGGCGCAGTTCCACCCTCCTCCTCGGACGCCGGCAGACGCGAACCGTCGGTGGAGGAGGGGTCTTCGGGCCGAACGGTCTTCGTCTCGAAGGCTGAGGTATCCCGCGCGGCCGCCAGGGCGAACTGCGAGAAGCGGGGCTGCTTGCGTTCGTCCGCCATCACGCGACCTCCGCCAGCAGGGTCGCGCCCGTGAGCCGCCCGACCTCCTCGATCAGGTCGATGATGTTGTAGCGCGCGTCCATGATGGCCTTCTTGTCGCCCTTGAGCGCCCAGAGCGTCGAACCCGAGATGGCGTTCTTGTAGTAGACCCGCTGCTTCAGCAGGATGTCGGTCACGGGCAGCCGCGTCTGGCGGATGAACTCGAGCGCCGTCTTCATTGCGATCGAGTTGCGGTCGAACACCTCGAACGCGTTGATGACCACCCGGACCGGCGTCTCCGGCCCACGCCCTTTCCAAGCCGCGAGCAGCTCGACCAGGCGCGACGCCTCGACGAGCTCCGTCATGATCGGCCGGGACGGGATGAGCACGAGATCCGCGTTCCTGGCCGCGACCGTCATGCGCTCGTTCGCGGCGCCCTGGTTGTCGATCAGGATGAGATCGTGGTCGGAGCGCCGGCGCAGCCGCGTACCGAGCTCGGCCGGGTCGACCAGGTGCTCGAAATCCATGTTGGTCAGCTCGACTTCGTTCGCCTCGCACTGGCTCTTCCAGAGCATCAGCGTGGCTTGCGGGTCGGCGTCGATCATGAGGACGCGTCGGCCCTGGGCGGCAGTTTCCGAGCCGATGAGCGCGGTCAGCATGGATTTGCCCGTGCCGCCTTTCGGGCTCGCGAGCGCGACGATCTTGGCCATCAATCCACCTCCGCTCAGACACGCTCGTGCACGACCTTGCCAAATCACCTGAGAGCCGTTGTGTCCTGGATCGCCCGTGAGCTGACGCGAGTCAACCATAGTGGATTCGTGAGGACGTTCCACCGTGAGCCTGATCGTCGGATGGACGGCGCATTCGTGTGTTCGGTCAGGATCACCATTGTCCTAGGGAGCGCTGGTGCGGTGGAGCGTCTGAGCCACGGCGCGACAACACGATGGTGGGTCCGCTCGGAGGTGCTTCGGAACGCTGGTGCGACGGAGTAACCGAGCGTCAGTGAAAACGCACCGACTCACCGAAATGCAAGGTAACCGAACGACAAAAGATCAACAGTGCGAAGATACAAGAACACAAAACAACAAGGGCGAGAAGTAACGAAAGAACAGCATCATAAAAGATGGCAAAGAGGGATTGTGAGTGTTGGCAGGATACGCAAATGTGTTAGCACATTGCTGTGGCCGCGATTCTAGCGGCCCTCCTGCGAGGACAATCCCCCTTGCCCCGAAAGGCTCCCGAGACACGACAGAAAGGCTCGGCCGCGAAACTGGTCCGGCTCGGGCCGGCCGATGCCGAGCTGCTCGAGCGGCTCTGCGGTGAGCTGAGCCTGCCAGCATCTGAGGTCTGGCGCCGGTGCCTACGGGCGGTGGGACACGGTGAGCCGCTTGATCGCCGGACCGCGCTGGTGATCGAGGAGCAGCTTCGGAAGGTTGGAACGAACCTCAATCAGATCGCGCGCCGGTATAACTCGGGGCAGGTGGTGGCCGACGCCGAACTCGCCGAAGCGCTCGAGGCGGTCGCGGACATGCTGGCCCGCGCGACCCGCACCTTCCGCGAAGCGACCGTGGCAGCACGAGATGAGTACCGGGCCCGCGCCGGAGCGGCGTCGACATGAGCGCAATCCGGTCCCTCTCGGCGCGGCTCCAGGCAATCAGGTCCGAGCACGCGCGGCATGACGATGAGGATCGCCGCCGCGGCGGAGGCGGGTTCGCCGGCTTCGGTCAACCATCAGCAACCGCTCGGGCCCGACCCCTCCGTACTTCTTGGGAGGACGAGGACCCGCATGGGGGAGGCGGCGGCGGCGGTGGCGGGCGGTTGGCGCCCGTTCGCCGGGAACGCAAGCGCCTGCCCGACTCCGGCACAAGGATCTCGGGCCTCGCCGGCGGCGGCCAGAAAGCGGTCGTGAAGGTCGTGAGCTTCGCGTCCGGCAGCGCTCGGGTCGGCGCGCTCGCGAGCTACGTCACGAAGGAACGTGAAGGCGGGGTCGCGACCGAGGACCAGGACGGACTCGCGCTCGACAGCGCCGCGGTTGTCGCGAAGCTCGCGCGCTGGAGCCAGGGGTACTCGGAGCGGCAGCCGTCGAAGGATGTCGCGACCGTGCGGTTCGAGGTCGCCGGGCGAGCGGGACTTGATGTCGAGACCGTCCAGACCGGGTTTGGCCGCGCCTTCGAAGGCTACAGGTTCGCGCTCCGCGTTGAGAGGGCAGGGGAGGGCGGGTTTGAGGTCACGGCCGTCGTGGCGGCCGCAGGCGACCCGGCCCTGTCGGTAGCGGGCGCAAAGGCGCAGCCGCGGTTCAAGTTCGACAAGGCCTTCGAAGCCTCGCTCGCGGCCGGGATCGCGCGTGGGCTCGGCGCCGAGGTCCAGGCGCAGGTTCTCGGGACCGGGCACGGCCGCGAGGGCGCGCTTCATCGGCTCTCGCTCCTGGTGGCTGGCGGAGCTGCTCTCGACGAACGGGGTCGGGAGCTGAGCACCGTCGATGATGTCCGGGCGGCGGCGGACGCCTGGCGGAAGGGGCTTGGGTCGCGGCAGGCCAGGGATGCGATGCATTTCGTTGTCTCGGCGAAGGCCGGCACCGATCCGACCGCCTTCAGGTCTACCGCCCGCGAGCTGCTGGCCAGCGAGTTCGCCGGCCACGAGTACCTGTTCGCCGTCCACAACGACCGCGGCCACCTGCACGCGCACGCGGTCATCCTGGTGAAGGGCGAGGACGGCCAACGTATCCGCCCGGACATCTCGACCTTTGCGGCTTGGCGCTCCCGCTACGCCGAGATCGCCGAGAGCCACGGCATCCGCATGGTCGCGACGCGCCGGAGCGATACGGCTTCCGCGCCGGCCTTCAGCCAGGGCGAGGCTGCGCTAACCGACCGCGGCGTCGCGCCGGACCACATCCGGCGCAAGGTGGTCGCCAAGCGCGGGGACGCCATCCACGTTCCCGTCCGGGAGGAGGGGAGGGCCTGTGCCGTACAGGCGTACCAGGCCTGGAAGGCGCTCGAGACGACCTCAGAGGCGCCTCAGGCCCGCTCGGCGGCGGGCGAGCAGCTGACCCGGCTCGCGACCGCCGTGAGCGTCTCGCACGCTGCCGCGGCGCGAGCTGACGGATCCACAGACATGCAGGAGAAAGGAGCCGCCATGGCGCGAGCGAGGAGCGAGTATCTCACGGCCGAGTTCAAGCGAGCGAACGATGTCCTGAATCGGGCCCTGCCGCTGCTCGAAGGAGCCGACAAGGTCGAGGCGACCGAGCGTGCCAATGCCTACCTGGCCTCGTTGGCCAAGCAGGTCGAGGCCGTCGAGGCGGTCGAGCGGGGACAGGTGGCCGAACGGGCGCACGGGATCCGGATTCGGGAGGAGCGCGAGGCGATCGATGCAAACGGAGAGGCAAGATCACTTAAAGCGACCGCGATCGAAGCTGGACGGCCTCGCGGCGCCGAGACCTCGCCCGAGACGGCGAGCGAGCCAGAGGCGGCGATGCTTGAGGAAGCGGCGGCCCGAGCGGAGCGCGTAGCCGGCCGCGAGCGGCCGGAAGCCGAAGCCATGGCACGGGAGGAGCGGGCATTGCGGGCGAACCCGAACACACGGGTGCAGATCGACCCGAACCTGCCGCACGCCGGCGAGGAGCTTCGCGAGGAGCACGAGCTTCTCATCGATCGGCTCGAGGCGCAGAAGCTGACTTACACGCGAGTCCATCGCCGGTGACCACGTAGACGGCTTGAGGGTCAGCGGCTGCGTGGACCGTCGTCCACGGCGATCTGATTGTGCCTTCGGAGAAGTGAGCATCCCGCTCGCGGCCTCGGAGGACGCGCGGTAAGCTGGTTTTTATGTGCGGACGCGTCATCCAGGCCAGAGACCCAACTCTCTACACTCACGTGGTCGGGGGCGAGCCCGAGCGACCCGTCCCGAACACCCCGCCGCACTACAACGGGGCGCCAGGCCAGGATTACCTGATCGGCCGCCGCCACCCGAAAACGGGCGAGCGAACGCTCGACGTGCTGCGCTGGGGATTGATCCCGTCCTGGGCCAAGGACCGCAAGGTCGCCTGGAAGTTCATCAACGCCCGTGCCGAGTCTGTCGCGACCACGGGTGCGTTCAAGACGGCGTATGCAAAGCGCCGCTGCCTCGTCCCGGTCGACGGCTTCTACGAATGGCGCACGGTCGGCAAGGTCAAGCAGCCCTACGCGATCGGCATGACCGATGGGCAGCCGTTCACGCTCGCTGGCCTCTGGGAGAATTGGAAGGACCCGGACTCGGGCGAATGGACCCGTACCTTCACCATTGTCACGACCAGCGCGAACGACCTCGTGGCGAAGCTGCACGACCGCATGCCGGTCGCAAATCCGGGTGTTCGGCGGACTGTTCCTCTACGCCCTGGGCGCCTGCGTCGTGCTGATTGGGGGCAAGTTGCTGAAATGGCTGATCCTGCGCATTCCCTTGACGGCCCTGAACATGCAGCCGCTAGGACGATCTCGCCGGCTACGAGATGCCCAAGGGCTACTGCTCACAAATCGACCTGCCCCACTAGCTAGCCGTCGGAACGCGGGTCGGTTCCAACGGTAGCCCGTCACCTCGATTGCGAGGATCTCCGCGTACGCGGGCCCCTGTGGTGACCGAGTGGAGCAAGCCGGTACTCCGTGTGGCTGCGGGAAGGATGGGAGGTGCCGCTCCGATCTAGATAACAAGACCACAAGGTCGTATCGAGAACCAGCGGTACCGGAGAGGCTCGATGTCGGTTGGAAGCGTATTGCCGTGGCTTATCGCCGCCTCGGCGCTCATAGCAGCGGTCTGCTGGTTGAAATCGACGGACGTGGACGTGCCGGCGCCGGAACACACGTCCGGCGTCGGCGCTCCGATGGGCGGGTACCTTCTTACCACGAACGCCAAAGGGGAGCGCATCGACCTTCACGCCACCCTGCTCAACCAAACCAAATGGAACCGGTGGGCCGCATCGGCCGCCGCCGCCAGCGCGATCTTTGCCGGTCTGAGCGCACTGCTCCCGCCTCCTCCCGGCTAGACCGAGACCGCAAGCTCGGGTTTGTCCGCGCCCAGTGCCTTGCCGATATCAGGCGCCTCAACGGACGGAGACCTAGCAGGCTGTTGAAGAAGGTGCCCGCACGGCTTTGAGGACGGCCTCGTCGCCGAGGTGGTATTCGAACTCGATCTGCAGGGAGCCGTCGTGCTGAAGTTCGGCAGGCCCGGCGCCTGAGACCTCGTCCATCTCGTCGAAGCCGGCCCATTTAAAGCCGATCTCGTCGGGGCATAATCGATGTCGAGGCTGGCCTGCATGGCCCCGAAGGCGATCTCGCCGTCTCCACTCGCCTTGACGATCAAGGTCGCCGGTCCGCAGAGGTCCAGATGATCCCGGTCCCACAGGTCGGCCTCGACGATGCGCCATCGGCCCACGACCGGGTTGTCCGAGGCCTTCACGTTGCAGCTTCCGCCAGGAGCCGCGGCAGGCGCACGAGGTTGTAGGCGGCGGCCGTGAAGGTGAAGGCGAAGCCCATGCGGGGGAGGCCGCGCAGCATGGGCCGTCTCATGCCGCCGACGCTCTTCATCCAGCCGAATGCCTCCTCGATGCGCTTGCGGATCCTCTGGCTCGCCTCGTAGCCGGCATGGCGGGTCGTGCGGCCGTCGATGGCTGAGCGCCGGGTCGTGTTCTGGGCGACGTGCGGGCGGACGTTGAGGGTGCGCAGCTCGTTCACGAAGTCGGCCGCGTCGTAGCCGCGATCCGCTCCGAGCGTCACGGGTCGTGGCCGCTCGGCCCGGGGCTCGATCATGGCCAGCGCCGCCACACGCTCGGCGTGGCCGCCGGCCTGGGTCAGGCAGGTATCCACCACGAGGCCGGACCGGTTCTCCATCAGGGCATGGCCGATGAAGCACAGCTTCGCCTCCATGCCGGGTCCCTTGCGGTAGAGCTTCGCGGCCGGATCGGTCGTGCTCGCATGCGTGGCGTTGGAGCGCTTCTCGCCGCGGAACTCCGCGTCGGGGTTACGCCCGCCCTCCGGCGGAGCGGGATCGTCCGGCCCCGCCTTCGAACGGAAGCTCTTCATCGAGGCCCAAGCCTGCACCAGCGTGCCGTCCACGCTGAAGTGATCGCCCGAGAGAAGCCTCTTCACCCGGGGCTGGGCCAGGATCGCGGACAGGAAGTGGGCCGCGACGGCGCCCTCCAAAAGCCGATCCCGATTCTTCGAGAAGGTCGAGTGGTCCCAGACCGGATCGTCCATCCCGAGCCCGACGAACCACCGGAACAGGAGATCGAACTCGATCCGCTTCATGAGCTGGCGTTCCGACCGGATCGAGTAGAAGGCTTGCAGGCAACATCGCCCGCAGCAGCCTCTCGGGCGCGATCGAGGGCCGGCCCGTCCCGGAATAGAGCGAGGCAATCTCCCGCTCCATCGCCCCGAACGCCTCGTTCACCACCGCCCGGATCGTCCGCAGCGGATGGTCCTTCCTCACGCGCGCATCCAGGTCCACGTAGCTGAACAGCGCTCCCGTCCGCTCGTCCGTCCCCCGCAAGCCACCCTCCCGACCCAGAGCCTGAAGTGAATCATGACCCAAGCCCCAGCGCGAGCGGGTTCTTCAACAGCCTGTTAGAGGCCCCAAGTATGATCGCGCAGCAACGCGTCGAGAAAGTCTCTGCCGGCGAGTGTGAGCCCGCACGACAGGTGGTCATAGTCGACCATCCGCAGCTCATCCGCGATCTCGCGACGTCGTCTCTCAGTGTACTTCGCCCCGAAAGCGTCCAGTTGTTCACCGAGCGCCTTGCATTGGAAAAAGGCTGATATGCAGCGGAACACGTAAGCGCCGTGCAAAACGCCTCGAAGGTCACGGTGCTCCCGCCGCCAGGGCGAGAGCATCCGTGCATCGCAGTCTGCGACCAGTGGCGACGAGCCTTCAAAGGTTGTCAGCTGCAAGTGCATGGCCTCGTGCACGACGTTCTCGAGCGTACGCAACGCGCCCACTTGGCCTTCCTCGCCAGGCACAGATATGAAGACGGTCTCGGGCCAGCGTGGCTCACTGTGGCTTACGTCATAGCCGGGTGGAGCCACGAGTAACACGACCTCACCGACCGACCGCTCTACGGCTCCTTCTAGGCTTGGCGCGGTGGCCAGGAGAGAGGCGGCGGCTCTCAGGTTTGACACACAAACCCTCGCGTTAGGGGCGAACGTGAAACCGCGGCCTTTCAACTCGCATTCCACCTCCCTCGTAGGGGCCCGTGCCCGGCGGAATAGCCAGTCGTCCCTGAGACAGCGCTGTCCGTCGGAGGCGCGGCCAAGGGGGAGTACCCACGGCTCGGACCCATTTAGGTCACCGGGACGGCTTGAATGAGTAGACAACAGTGTATCGCTCGCCGGCATGAATAGTGGAGACGGCGTGGAACGACCGCGGCGAAATCTCGAATGCCGTTCCGCTACGGTGGAGCGGACGTATGACACGTGCAACATCCCCTGCCGCGGGACCGGAGAAAAACATCAGCAGACCGCCATTAGCGTCGCTCCACTCCCTGTTCACCTGCACTAGAATGCGATGGCTTTCCTCACCGTCTATGTAGTCGTTGTGAATTTTGATCGTCTGTCCTGGCAAGAGCTTATGGGCGTTCGCCTCGACCAGCAGAAGCGGGTCGCTCGTCAAGGGCAAGAGCATCCGGGCCGCCAGCTCGCCGACAAATTCGGGACTGACCAGAAATGCGACGCTTGAGGGTAGCTCGGCCTGATGCAGGTTCAGCTCGTACTGCTCATAGAAGCTCTCGCTTCGGAGTCGCCACGGAGCCTCAGTCTCGAACCACTCCAGAACAGCTTTCGCGAGCGAGGTCCTCATAACCTCACCGGAAACCGAGTGTGGGAAGGGAACGGCCCGCGCCGGAACGGACGTAACTTTCACGGTCACGCAGCAGCTCGAGTCGAAGCGTGGGCCGCAAGATACCGACGCAAGCGGCCTATCAAGAGCTTTTGATCCGAGCAAAAGACCGTCGGGTTGTCGTAGCCTGTATCGCCGTCATAGCGGTGCGACAACATTCCGCCTCCGCAAACACTAAGTTCCGGGCAGGCCTTGCAGATTGAGGAACTCGGACGCTGCATCTTGTGATAGGTGAGGAACTCCCGGGACTGTACAATGCGATTCAAGTCGTTCGCCTCTACAGTCCAGTTTGAGTCGAACCGATCTCCGGAAGGCGTACTCTTCAAGGTATCATTCTTTGTGATGCTGCCGTCCGTATCGATGATTAAGATCCCGAAGTCCGTGATGCCGACGCCCTCCTTAGCCCCGGCGCCGCCAAGGACAAGTTTAATCAGGTCGTCCAGAACACGGATCCGAGGAGGATTGGTGTCTGTCATGTACCGATGGAGGACCACTGCCATCCAGCGGCCGTACTCTGTAGACTCCAAGCCTGCCTTTCCATAAGGAAGTTTAGCTCGATTGCCGTCACGGTAGAGGAAATCCACGCTCGGGACCTGCAGGCCTCTAAAATAGTCATATACCTGCTCCGGGTCGGAGTCGGGGTCGACGACTGCAAGCACGCCTGAGAACAACTCGTGCGCCTTTGGATGAGCCCGCAATTTCGACAGCCCGGCCACAACCCGCGTGTGACTTGCCCGCCCTCCCCGATCGACACGGTGCTTGTCGTGAACGGCAGCCGGCCCATCCAAACTCACGGACAAGCTCACCCCAAACCCGGCGCACAGGTCCAACAATGCTTCATTGAGCAGGACACCGTTCGTCTGAATGGCTACCGTACAAGAAGCAGGTAGGGCGTCGCGAAGCGACTCTAGCAGGGAACGGAGCCCTTTAGTGCCGAGCAAAAGCGGCTCGCCGCCGTGCAGAACGACGGCGAATGGGCCATCTTGCTCTATCGCTAGGCGCCCGAGCTGCTGCGCGACAAGCGCCTGGGTGGCGGGCAACATCCGCTTCGGCATGGAGCGCCAGGACTCGTCGCCCATGTTGTAGACGTAGCAGTAGCTGCAATCGAGATTGCAGCGGCTCACCACCTTCAACAGGACGGTATCAATCCTCACGCCCTGCTACCGGTTGTGGCGGTTGTAAGTTCGATTGTAGCTCCGGGACACCTCGGCCCCCTCCTCTCTCACTTCCTCGATCAGCCGTGCCAGCGCTGGGCTGTCCAGCGGAACGTCGAATGCGTCGATCTCGACATCGCCAACGTCCTCGACCGAATGCGCCAGCGCCGGTCCATCATAGTTATCCACGAGGCATTGCTCCGATTTCATTCTCCATGATACACCACCCGAGTGAAAATGGTACTAGATTTGTTTTCCCCTCTGCTCGTCGACTTCACAACGGTTCATGAAGTATTCAGTAGGTGCGCTGCCGCACAAGGAAGGCTTCCAGTTCCTCCTCCCCAGTTGCCGATCATCCATGTTCGGCAAGGATTTAATCGGGCCGCGATCCTGGCTCGTTTTTACTTAGGCGAAGCGGTGGATTTGGACCTTCTAATTTTCTCAGAGAGGATCTCTTCTGCCAAAAGCGTTCACTCCTTAGTCTGATTTTACATTGGCGCTGGGAGGAACGGACTTTCTAAAAAGTCGCTCACCATGGCGCTGAACTCACGGGAGGGCTCTGCGAGAGATCGCATGTAAGCGAGGGCGTCGCGGGCTTCGGGAGCGTCCACCCCAAGGGCGACGATGACGGTCCGCAGATGGGTCAAGGTGCTCAGGAGCGTGAGGCGCTCCTCCCGGAGGTCGCCCCTCCGCAGTCCGAGCCTCTCGATGGTCGCTTTGCCGCGAGGGGTGACCGCATAAGGTGAATCGCCATTGTAGCGGATGTGGTCGCGTGGATCATCTTGGGCAGGATCCACTAGGAGCGGTTTCTCTCTTGCGAGAGGATCGGCCGGCGACCGCGCTCGCTGTCGCGGATTACGCAGCGGGAAGAAAGTCTGCTTCCACGAAGTGTTGCAAACTGCGCAACTCACAAGCAGGTTTGACCACTCATACGCTAACCAGAAGTAGCCCGGTTTTTCCAATTCAGATTTGTCGTCCTGACGGACTCCGGCCTTCGGCCTGAAGTGCTCCACTGCACCGTAATCGGATGCTCGGAATTTCCGCTCGCAATAACAACATTTCTGGGACTGAGCCTCGAGCGGAGCCGATTTCACGGTTTCATGCCCGTAGATCTTACCGTTCGCCTCTATGGACAGCTCTCCTGCCCGGTAACGACCGGGCGCCGCGTCAAAGCAAGCGCAGTCCGCTTGAGATTGGGAAACGCCGCGCGTCTCTAGAACTGCTGGTGGGCTATCTGGGCGATCAATCTTGATCATGGAACTAGGTGGCCGACTGACCGATGCGGATCGCCGCCCGCCGGATGATGTCCATTGCTGCCTGGTCCGCGACAACGTCCGGCGCGGATAGTCCGGCGATCCGACCCTTGAGTTCGACTAGGCGGGCTTCTTGGTCCGGGGTTCGTCGACGGGTGTCCAGCAGCTTGTCTCGCTCGTCGAACAGGATTTGGATCTCAGGCGCTCGAGCACTTGGAAGCCCAAATAACGCGGTCACGACCTGGTCGAGCCGCCAGTCCAAGAGACGCTCCGCGTCATTCCAGACGGTAACGATTCCTCCCTTTTCCTGAAAGACGACGAGGTTCGCGTCCAAAGAAGCCTGGGCCATTAAAGGACTGTGGGCCGTCGCAATAAACTGGGTAGCGGGAAAATGCTCGCTTAGGTAGGTGCGGAGACTCTGCTGCCATCGTGGGTGAAGGTGAAGGTCAATCTCGTCTACGAGAACGATCGCTGGCTCGCTCATTGGCGTAGGACTGTTCGGGTAGAGCCTGACGAGCCGCCACGCGAGATCTATTGCCCAGGCAATTGTCGTTTGCTGCCCGAGGCTCATTTCGGCGAAGGAGACCAATCCGAAGGCGTTACGGAATTTTATGCCGGTCAGATCTGCCCCGTCCGCGTCGATCGATGGTCCAGAAAACTCTATGTTCTCGACGTTGCCGATTTGAGGGGCGATGGTCGCAATAAGCGCAAGGAATTGTTGTCGACGAAGCGCCGCCCCTGCCTTGTCCATTCGCATCGCATAATCGAGGTCCCGTAAGATCGATTCGGGGTCGTAAAGCGTGGTCACGGCGGCGAATAGCATTGCGACAGGGTCCGTAAGAACGGGATCGCCCAGGTTCTGGACGCCAATCTGACGGTTCGCGCCGTACGCGATCACGGGAAGATTCGGCGCGGGGGCTGCAGAGTTTTTCCCCCTTGCGACGACAGTAAGTTTCTTTGTTGGGCCTTCGTGCGGATCACCCCTCGCGGTCTTTATGTAAATGGCCGTTTGAACGGGCTTGGAAGCTACCTCCGAACGTTCAGAAAAGACGGCCCGCACCGACAACTGAGTTGCAGCTTGCGCCTGCCTCACAAGTCTCAGGAATAGCCAGTTGTCTACTTCGCCGAACAAAGCTGGTTCAATCGTTGTGCGGTTCTTAGGTGGTTCCACCGGCCGCATCCACGCGAGCATCTGCAACACGCTAGTCTTTCCGACCCCATTCTCGCCCAGGAGTAGTGTCCAGAGCGACGGTCGCCCATCACGGCCACAGAGGCTAACGATGTGCTCGTCCCGGAAGCATTTCAAGTTCGCGAACGTAAGGCTCTCGTAGTAGAGCGCCAATGCCGAGCCGCGACTTGGCTCGTGAGCGGCGGAAGGTCGTTGCATCTGGGCTTGCTCCCACCAAGGTCATTCCTGGGCCTCACAGCGTCGTGGGGGCCGAACAACCGAAGGGTAACAGAATCAGCCGACGGCTACACGGGTGCTATCCGAGTGAGCGGCCGTGAAGTGGACGCCTGTTTCGCACCGGACGGGCCCCTAGCAGCCTGTGGAAGAAGGCTGGCCCGACGCAAGGTCCGAATTGGTTCAAGAGTGCGTCCACCATCGGGGACCAAGTGTAGATTTGACCGATAGCCTACCCACAGCCTCAAGCTCGCCGTCGTCCCTGACGCGGCTGGCTCCGGCACAGCTCCGCAGATCGCTTGCGGCCTCTCGGACCGTGCGTCGACGCTGCGGATCGGCTTCCAAGTCGGCGGTTACTTCGAGCTTCTCGGCAATCCAGGTCAATCCGTCCGACGTATCGCGGGCCACGGAATGGAGCTCGGCCATCGCTTCGCTCCCAAACACGGACAAAAGGGAGTCCGGTTCCCGACCAGAGGGGCGGACGACCGAATTCGATCGGGTGGTCGCTTTGCTCGCCCCATTTCGCTTTCCGCGAGCGGTCGTTCGGCCGCGCTTCGTAACAGCCTCTGAAGCGATCGGCTCAACCGTCTCAGGAGAACTTGGCTCCGGCCGACCAGCCGCCGGACAGGCTTCGTAGTCCGCGATGAGCGGGGCGCCCGCGACCTCGGCCGGCGCCAGGGGCATGAGCTCGGACTCGCTCGAGCCTGCGCCTGGGCTACCGTTACGAGGGGCTTCAGTCGAGGGCGCCCGGTCCGCCGATGGCTCATCACGAAGTCGATCCGCCGCCACCACGGGCAACTTCTTACGACACTCGACGGCATTGTCGCCAAGAACCGTCGCTAGCTCACTGGCACCCTCCTTCCGCTTAGCCTCCCCGTATGCTGGCGTCAGCAACGCCAAGGTCTGCTCCTTCAACAACGGCACGTCGGGCACGGATCGGAACGCGGACTGCCCAGCTCGGGCCAGCCGCCGGAACAGCCGGTCTCTGTCGTAGCGAATCTTGGTCGTGAGGATTGGCCGCTCGTTGGCGATCATCAGGATCGACCGCGTCTTCGGAAGCCGGATCACCTCGTCGGCGCGCATGAGCGGCACGCCCGTCAGACTCTTCGAGACCGACCGGTCGTGCCCGAACCCGGTGCCCCGGATGCTCGTCGTCGACGTCGTGATGGTGCGGTTTCCGAGCTGGTCCGAGACGTAGTTCGCGGTCGCGAGGTCGTCGACCGAGACGAACAGCTTGAGGGCGCAGTTCGCGACGATCCCCTCGCGAGTCGCCTTCCCGTAGATCTCGTCGAGCTGGCTGAGGTTCTGGATGATGAGCGCCATCCGGAAGCCGTAGCCGGCGCTGATCGGGATCTTCTCGACGATGGCGTCCATACGCTGCAGCTGCCGGAATTCGTCGAGCATGACGAGGACATCGTAGCGATCCTCCGGCCCGGGCAGCTCGCGCATGAGCGCGTCGTGAACCTGCTGGACGAGGAGGCGGATGAGGCTCCGGTACGACTCGAGGTCGGACGGGGGAGGGCCAATGTAGATCGTCATCCGCTTGCGTCGGAGCAACCGGATGTCGAAGTCGCTCCGGGAGGTCACGCCGGCGATAAGCTGGTTGTCCCAGGGCGCGAGCGCTGTTGTGAGGTTGGCGAGAACGGAGCCGCGGGTGTCAGATGGCTCGGCCACGATCTGGTTGAAGCGGCCGACCACAAAGGAGCTGAGACTCTCGCTCTCGGCCTGCACGATCGCCTTCAGGACGGCGCCTATATCTCGGCCGGTCGAGAGGAGGCGAAGCGCCGTCCGGATCGTGCGGGCGCCGTCCGGCACCTCCTTGGACTCGAGAACGTAACCGAGGATGCCGACGAAGAGGTCGCGCGCCTTCTGTGACCAGATCGGCTCACCGTGCTTAGGGTCCGGTATGAGGAAGTGGGCGACGTTGGTGAGATCGGTGATCTTCTCCGGACCGCGGCGGACGAAATCGAGGGGGTTATAGCAGTGCGAGCGGGCGGAGCCCGGCGCGACCATGAACACTTCGTCGCCGGTGGCTCGGCGCGCGCCGGCCGTCTCCCGGAAATTTTCGTGCTTGATGTCGAGAACGATGGCCGAGCCGTGCCAGGCGAGCAGGTTTGGGACCACGAAGCCGCGGCCCTTGCCGGATCGGGTAGGTCCGACCACGAGCGGGTGGCGAGGGTCGTCGTTCCTGAGCAGCGTCGAGCCGTGCCAGCCGAGGATCAGGCCCTCCTTCGAATGGAGGTTCGCCCGGAAAAGGTCACCGCCTCGAGCGAAGCGGGCGTCGCCATACGGGGTCGGCGACCTCCACACGAACAGCGAGATCCAGCCGGCGACGAACAGCGCGGCGGTGATCCCGGCGGCGACCAGAGCGTTCCGCTGCACGGCCGCCGACGGCCAGTAGTAGATGGCGTGCTTGTAGGCGACGAACGGATCGGTTTTGGTCAGCGTCGATAGGAGGGCAGGTGTCCTGAACGCGAAGCCGGTCACGGCCGCATAGGCGAGCGACCAAACGATCGCGGCTGCGACCAGGACGAAGGCGGTCCCAAACGACCACAGCGCTGCCCGCCTCATGCTGCGGCCGCCATGCCTTGCCGGCGTCGCCACTCGGCGAACCTGGCGAAGTAGATCGCGCTCCAGCGTCGCACGCCGCCCTCGCGCTTCAGCTGGACGACCACGGGCAGGACCTGCCGGATATAGGCGACCACCTGCTCTTTCGAGAGGTTCGCGCCGGACATCAGCACCTTGAGGGCGAGCTGCTCGTAGGCTCCGTGCGGCGAGTCGGCGTGGACCGTCGAGAGCGAGCCCGGATGGCCCGAATTGATCGCCTGCAGGAAAGTGTAGGCCTCCTCGCCCCGGACTTCGCCGAGGATGATGCGGTCCGGCCGCATGCGAAGCGAGGCCTCCAGCAGCGACTGCGCGGTCACGCGGGCGTGGCCCTGCTCACCCTTCGTGGCGACGAGCGCGACGAAGTTCGGCTGAACAGGGTGGAGCTCGCGCGTATCCTCGATCGTGAGGATACGTTCGTCGGCCGGGATGGCCTTCAGGAGCGCGTTCAGAGCCGTTGTCTTGCCGGTCGAGGTGCCGCCGGAGAGCAGAATGGAAATCCGGCTCTGGATCGCGAGCTCGATGAAGGCGCGCTTCTGACCGGCGGCAAGGAGCCGGCACAGCTCCTCGTCGAGGCTCGTCAGCTCGTCATCGACAGTCACAACCGTGTCGGCGAAGGCGCCCAAACGTTCGAAGTCGTCGAGGGCGAGGTCCTTCACGACCTGCTTTCGGATCGCGAACGCTCCGCCCGCCACGGCGGCCGGCGGCAGGACGGCCTGGAAGCGCTCACCGGACGGAAGCGCGGCCGAGAGGAGGGGCGTCTCCTCCGAGACGCTCTGGTCTGTGAAGCCGGCGACGCGCTCGGCCAGGAACCGGATCGCGGCCTCGTCCATGGAGGGCACGACATGGTGCTCCATCGCGGGCGCCCCGAGTCGTTCGACCCAGACCTCGCCCGGCCGGTTCAGCACAATCTCGACAACGTCAGGGCTTCGTAACCAGGCGCCGAGTGGCAGAAGCGCCCTCTCGAGGTGCACGGTCGGACGAAGGATCGCGCTCAGCAGTCGAACGGCCTCTCCCACGTTGAAGCTCCCTGATCATCTCACGGACGGGGTCCGGATAGAGGCTGGAGAAGTCGAGGTCGCGCCGGACGAAGATCGCGATCGCGGCGCCCTGGTCGACGTGGATCGTCGGCGGGATGTTGATCGAGTTCTTCAGCGCCTCGTTCGCGATCGAGGTCAGCGTCTGCGACGTGTTCTGGGCCGCGATCTGCCGCCCGTAGAGGCTCTGCTGGTCAGGCCCAGTCACGGTGGTGGTCGTGAGCCCCGTCACGGGATCCGTTGTCGAGGTCGACGTCGACTGGTTCGCGAATCCCGATTGGTTGCCAAGTCCGGCGAGGTACTGCGCCCCGCCGCCCACGACCGAGAGCAAGATCGCCGAGCCGAAGCGTTCGACATAATGCTTGTCGACCTCGCCGGTCAGCCCGGTGCGGCCAAGGTCGTCCGTGCCAGGAGAACCGAGCTGAACCGAGACGCCGTCGGAGCGCAGGATGCGGGTCCAGACGATGAACACGCGCGTCTGCCCAGTCGCGAGCCCCGACTTGTACTCGCCGATGAGGCGGGTGCCCGACGGCACGATCACGCGCCGCCCATCGAAGGACCAGACGTTCTCGGTCGTGGTCGCCCGGACCATGCCGGGCAGGTCCGACTGGATCGCGGTTTCGAGCACGCCGCGGATAATCGTGCCCTGCGCGATCAGCGCGTCGATGCGACGGTTTTTGGTCGCGCGCGAGATCTCGACCCCCTCGGCCGACTTGGTGTTCAGGTAGCGGGTGTTCGGGTCGCCGTCATCGCCCCGGAGAGAGCCTGTCTGGCTTGGGTCGGCCGGTCCGACGCCGACATGTCCTCCGGAGTCGGTCACCATCATGGGCGAGCGCAGCCGTTCCCATCGCCGGCGCTCTTCCTCCTCGGCGCGGCGCCGTTCCTCGTCAGCGAGGCGGCGCGCCTCGCCATCGTCGAATGGTGGTGCGATCGGCGGTGCCGACGCCAACACGGCCGGCTGAGGCTGCGGCGGAAACCGCCCGCCCAGATCCGGAGGTGGAGCGGGGGGCGGTGGCGCGGGCGGGGCCTCGATGACGAGCCGCCCTGGGTTGATCGCGGGCGGCGGCGTGTTGATGATCGGTGGCTGGTACGAGGTCGTCTTGAACTCGTCCGCGTCCGGGGCCAGCATCGTGCGCTGCGGGCGCGAGCGGTTCTGCCAGACGAACACCGCGACGATCGCGAGCACGAGGAGCGCAATTACGATTTTCAGCGCCGGCCCGGCCCGTCGTCCGGGGCCGACGAGCTTCGAAGCGGCGAGATCGTCGATCTCGAGTTGACGGTAGTCTTCGCGGGTCGGCATGGGTCAGGCCTTCGGGCCAAGGTTTTGCGGCCCGAACCCTTCCATCCCGGTCGGGTCGGGCGTGGACGGCCGCAGGTTGAAGATGCAGGTCGCGGCCCCGCCGCGCCGGAGCGTCCATTGGCGGCTGACGCGATCGACGACGATGAACTCGCGCTCGCGCCGATGATTGACGAGGCTCTCGTTGCCGGACTTGTCGACCGCGAAGATCGCCGGGACCTCGCCCGCGAACTGGAACCAAGTCTTCTTGCCGTCGTCGAAGGTCGCGATCGGCTTCAGCTCGGCGGCACCCTTGAAGCCATAATCGGTGTTGGCCTTCTTGACGTTGAAAGCCCGCCGGGTCGGATCGTTGACGAGCTGCTCAGCCTCTCGGGCGAGGCTCGCGCCCGCGATCTCGTCTGGGTAGCGGAATCGGATCTTGTAGACTTGGTTGCGGACCGGAGCCTCGCTCGAGCGGAGGACGAACGAGTAGAGCCGTGCATCGGTGACGATGTTCATGTTGCTCATCGCGTTCGGGGCGACGGGTTTTAGGAAGATGATGTTGCCGCGCTTGTTCGGCTCGACCTTCCAGGCGACGCTGTCGCCGACAGCGATCGTTTCGATCCGCTCGCCCTCACCCAGCACGATCATAGTCGAGACGCCGTAGTTCGCATCGACGGCCACCACGTTGTTCGGGCTGTAGGTCACCGTCCGAATGCGCGGGTCGGCCGCGCCCGGCGCCGGGGTGGATTCGGCTAGGGCCGGCCCCGAGGCGAGAAGAGCCAAGCAGGCGAGGGCCGTCCTCATGGGACGCTCCCGGTCATGGGCGGCTCCGGCAATGGGGCCAGCTCTGGAGGCGTGGTGGCGACACTCGCCGGAGCGGTGCCGGGCACCGGCTCGGTGGTCGGCGCCGATTCCTGGTCGCGCCGGTACTCGGTGACCTGGAAGCCGAGCGGGTTGTCGAAACGCCATTCGTTGCGCATCGGCGCGCGCGTGTAGCGAAAGCGGATCAGCGCCGTCCAATGCGAGGTGACCGCTGAGGTCGCGCTCCGCTCCCGGGTTGAGAAGCGCACGATGGCGGTGCGCTGGTTCGGGAACTGGATCGACTTGATGCCGATCGCGACCGTCGCGCCACGGCCGAGCAGCCGGACGGGGTTGCGGGCGTTCGCCGGGCTGTAGAGCTCGACGAGCTCGCGCGCGGCGTCCCCGGTGGAGAGCAGCTGTGCCAGTTCGAAATTGTCCTTGATCGCCGGCGGATCGTAGGTCTCGCGGGCCCGTAGGTAGCGCACGACGCTCATGGCGGTGACGGCCTCGGACTGGTCGAGGTCGCCGGGCGCCAGCGCGCGCTTGATCTCGAGGAAGCCGGTCGTGCGGTCGACCTCGACCACGTAGGGCTCGAAGCTTTTCAGCGGCAGCAGGAGCGCGAGACAGACGAGCGCCATCGCGGCGAGGGCTGCCATCAGGAGCGCCACGAACCAGGCGACGGCCCGCGACCGCTTCACGGTCCGGATCACGTCGTTCTCCCAGGTGATCGCCTCCGCGAAGTAGCGCGGGTCCACCGTCGCGCCCGACACCGGCGCCCTTTCATCTGATGCCATTCTAGCCCCTGTCCGGCCGCCGTTTGGTGGTCCGGTCCCTACCTGTTCTTTGCCTGCTGACTGGCCGCGATGCGGCGCTGCTGGAGTTCGCGGAAGGCGTAATCGACGCGGTCGACCCGGACCGCGCGCTCGCGGCCCATGCGGGTGAACCCCTGGCGCTCGTCGAGACGACGCATGCCGTACTGCCCGCCCCGCGCCACCTGCCCACCCGTGAGCCGCCAAGCCTGCCGAGCGAACCGGGCGAGGCCCGGCACGCCGAACGGGGCGCCGCCGGATAGGAGAGCCGCGAGCGGGATCACCTGGCTCATGATGAAGAGGCCGATGAAGCCGGCCAGCACGACGGGCGCGACCTCTTTCAGGGTCGTCGTCGTCGTGGCGTTCGAGTCGTTCAGCGCCTGAACGGCGTCCTTGATGATGGAGAGGAAGAAGCCGAGGAGCGCGTAGACGATGATCGGCACGATCACGAACTGCACGGTCGCAGTCAGCCAGCCGTTGAAGTAGCGCGAGGAGGCGTTGAACAGGAGGAGGACGATGAACACCGGCGCGAGCGACAGCATCACCCACAGCATGATCTTGGCAAAAATGACCACGAAGGCCGCGAAGGCGACGAAGAGCCCGACCGCAACCCAGACGAGGGCGCCGTAGATGTACGGCCCGGGGTTCGTCCAGCCTGCGTGACTGGTCAGCTTCGAGGCTGCGTCGACCCCGACCAGGTAGACGTTCGAGAGCGCCTGCTCGATCGCGGCATTGCTCGTCCCGACCGAGCCCGCGTCGCCGATCTTCTGGACGATGATGTTGCCGATCGCCGTCGGGGTCTCGTTTGCGGCCGTGTAGATGAAGGTCTGGAAATCGCCCCAGCTCGTCGCGAGCGTGTAGATGACGAACACCCGGAAGAGCCGGACCGCCATGCCGGAGGCGCTGCCCTCGCCGCGGCCGCTCCAGAACTGGTAGCCCCACAGGACGACGTAGAGCACGAAGGCGAGCGTGAAGACCGGCCCCATGCTCTGGGCCAGCGCCTGATAGGTGTTCGCCGTGAAGTTCGTGCCCAGCGCCTGCACCTTGGCAAAGAGCTGGTCGATGATGTTGTTCATGGACCGGGTGTCCCCGGTGCCGGTCCATGCACGACCCGCTCGGCCGGAACATTGATGGGCCGTATCGGGCCGCAGCGATCCTGCGACGCGAACGACATGTAGCCCTCGCTCGCCGAGCAGGGCGCCTTGACCTCGGAATGGCCGCAGCCACCGAGAGTTAGCGCCACGGTGAGCACGGCCGAGAGGGTGAAGAGGACCCGCATCACTTCGACCCGAACGTCACTTTCGAGCCGTCGAACGCCATGGCGGAGGCGGTCGAGGACTGGAGGGCGATGTCCTGCGTGTTGCGGACGTTCTGGGCGGTGAGCACGGAATTGACGGCGCCGATGAGCTCGTTCGTGGTCTGGCTGCCCTGGACCACGAGCTGGCTGTTCTGGTCGATGGAGGCCTTGAGGTCGCTCGCCCTGCCAATCTGGCTCGAGGCGTTCGTGAAGGCTTGGGCCCGCGTCTGCGAGGCGGACTGCGTCGACGCGATGATCCCGGCGAGCGCGGTCGCGGTCGACACGGCTCGGCTGTAGCTCTGATCCTGCGTCGTCCCGCTGCCGGTTATCAGACCCGACAGCGTCTTCACGAGCTTCAGCGCATTCATGAGGTCGGTCGCGGATTGCGCACCGCCGCCCGCCATCCCGCCCCAGGACATGTTACCGGAGGAGAGGATCTGTCCGAGGTTCGGGGCCTGCCCGACATTGAACCCCTGACCAAGCGCCGAGGAGGCGAACTGGCCGGCCGGGCCCGTCCGGTCCCCGGTCATCGCCTTCAGCACCTGGTTCGTGAGCGCCTTGATCTGGTCGTTCGTGCCCATGATCGAGCGCGTGTTCGCGGCGGTCTGTAGCGCCTGGTTCAGGTTCGCGGCGTCGATCACCGGCACCTGGGCGAGGGCAGGGGAGGCGACTGCCACGAGAAGGCAGCTAGCGAGGATCGTGGCTTTCACGGGAGGTCTCCTATCGGGATGCCTGGGCCGCCTGGGCGGCCACCGAGATGAGCGAGGCGGCGGCGGATGGCAGCGCGGAGCTCGGCGCGCTGGCATGAGACGGGCTCGACGAGCCGGCCGCGAAGTTCGCCAAGTAGGCGCTGACGTTCAGCGGGTTGTCGGTGATGCGAGCGGTGCAGCTCTGGCCAGTTGCTCCTGCCGACGCGCATCCGCCCGTCGAGGCGGTCGGAGAGGGAATGCCCGGCATGATGTCGCCGGACCGACCCGGAGCCGGGCCGCCGGCCGTCACCATGGCGGTCGCGACCTGGCTCTGGCGCGCGACGGCCTGCACGAGCGAGGAGGTTACGAGCGAGCCCCAGGCGCTCGCGACATCGCCCGCTTCCTGCCTGAGCTGGATTTGATCGGCCCGCAGCCGCGAGTTCATGTCGATGGCGTCCTGCACACGGTCGCCGCTGCCGATCGCGGCGCTGCGCTGCTGCAGGAGCGACAAGTTCTGGCGTTGCGTCGTCCCGAGATCGGTCGAGTAGCCGATCGCGGCCGTCGAGGTCTGGCCTGGGTCGGACACAGTGGCGGTGCGGGTCGTCGTGCGCTTCAACGGCGGTATGTCACCGGCCGTCGTCGTGCCGGTCGCAGGACCCGTTCCGTTCGACCCGTCGGCGAAGTTGCCGGAATTCGGCACGGCGCCGGTCGCGTCGTACTTCGCGACGGCGGTCCGGGCTCCGGACAGGCTGCCGGTGTTGTAGTAGCCCTGGACCAGCGTCGAGAACTGCCCGCCCGTCATCCCGGTGTTGCCACCATTGCTCGTGACGGCCGCGGCCGAGACGCAGCTCGTCGCTGGAGCGGACGGGTTTGAGAGGAGGCAGGACGCCCCACCGATACCCTGCTGATGTGCGAGGTAAGCCTCCTCGAACGTTGGTGAGCGCCCGAGCTTTCGCTGAAGCTGCGTGACGTCGTCCTTCGTGAGGCGCGCCATCGCGTCGGCGTTGGCCTCCGGGTCGTACACGTCCTTGCCGTTGCCGTAAGCCTTCCAGGTGCCGTTGATGAACTGTCCGAGACCCTTCGCCGAGCTGCTGCTCGCGCCGGCGTTCGGATTGCAGCGCGACTCGACGACGGCTGCGTTCTCCAGGTACTGGCGGGGCAAGCCGTAGCGGTCGGCTGCACCGTTCAGGACCTCCGTCATGTCCTGACGCGAGACGGAGCACTTGAGACCGCTACTCGACTGCGAGCGCTCCTTTGCGGACGTGTCGATCTGGCCGGTATCTTTGGTTGACTCCGCCGTCGGCTGTAACCGGGGATCGTCGCGGGTCGGGAGGTCGGCCGCGGCGGGGCTGAACCAGAGGCAGACGGCGGCGACAGCGAACATCCGCCAACCCGAATGCCGCGTGGCTTTCGGACCGGTGCGACGACAACTATAGTTGATTGCGCGCGGCCCGGGGTGGTTTAGGCACAGCGTGGAGAGCCAAGAACGATGGTCAGGTTGAGTTTCTGGACCGCGGGCCTGGCGAGCCTGCTCGTGGTGACGGGGGCCGAAGCTCAGGATCGGAGCACCTGCGCGGGTATCTATTGCCCGCAGGTCAGGGCGGCCGACAGCGCCGCCGAACTCGCGCCCTATATCGCTGCCGGCAAAACCTGGGAGCAGGTCAAAGGCCAGAACACACTCGTCGTCAAATACTACAACCGGGACGGCACCCTTGCCTCGACCCGGACCTGGCTGCAGAGCGCCTACATGCAGCCCGTCGCGGGCCTTCCCGGGAAGGTCGCCTTCGCCGGCCAGGGCACACCCACGATCGCTCTGCACGGACTCGTGCCCTGCACGCGAAAGGGGAGCTTCAGCTTCAAGGGCGAGCGGTTCACCTGCGAGAGCTTCTGGCAGGACCGCCTGAGCGGAAACCTGTTTGCCACACAGGCTGTCTTGTGCCGCGCTTACACGGATCAAGTCGATCGTCCGATCCAAGAGGCGACTTGCATCCGCGCCGATGAGGGCGGCGGCGGACGAACGGTCGGCGGCATCGTGGTTGACGATGCGCTCGTCGGCATCGGAGCCGCCGCGCTCGAGCGCGACGCGGGCGGAAAGCCGCTGCGTCCGGATCTTGCCGGCGCCGAGAAAACCGGCAGCGCGATCCTGGCCGGCGCCGGCAGGTGAGCGCCTGAGCGGGCAGGGGAGGGCGGCCGAGATCATGCCGGCAACTCCCAGCCGCAAAAGCGCGGCAGCCAGGCAGCTGGATCATCGCCGACCTCGGCCCTGAGCCGATCGAGCTCGGCCACCGTCTCGGCCCGGCCGGACAGGACCTTGATCAGGTCCTCCATGCCGCCGAGCCGGATGCGGGCGATGACCGAGTCCCGTCCGTGCTTGATGAGGAAGGCCCGGGATGCCGGATCGGTCTTCAGGATCCAGTTCATCTCCCGGTCGGAGAGCCGGAACGCCCCGACGTAGCTCTCGGCATCGGCCTTGGGGTTCGGGAAGAAGAGGTTGGTTGCGCTCTGTTCGATCAGGGTGTTGGCGGAGCGGGAGCGAACGATGTCGGCTGCGCTCTGCGTGCCGAAGCCGACGATCCCGTTCAGCTTCCGGATCGTCTTCATTTTGTCGGTGATGAAGTGCGCGAAGACCTCGTCGCCGAGGAGCCGCCAGCCCTCGTCGAGGAAGATCATGGCGGGCTCGCCCGTGAGCAGCTCGTCGACGCGGTGGAACACGTACATGAGCGCGGCCGTGCGCACGGTTGGATCGTCGAGGACGCGCGTCATGTCGAAGCCGGACACGCGCACCCAAGAGAAGCGGTCCTCGGCGTTGTTGAACAGCCAACCGAGCTGGTTGCGGCGCACCCACTTCTCGAGCCGCGCCACAAGGTCGTCGTCGCCGGCCCGGATGCGGCCGCGCAGAAGCGACCGGAAAGCGTCGAGGTTGCGGCCCGCGGGCTCGCTCGCGAGCGTCTCGGCGATCGCCGCCCGGATCACGCTCTCCTCAGTCGGCGGCAGGCTCCGTCCGTCCGAGCGCCGGAGCATGAAGGCGAAGAGCTGGAACAGGAACTCGCGGTTCGCGCCCGAGTCCGGCAGCGCGAGCGGGTTGAAGCCGGTCGGCTCGCCCGGCTGCAGCACCTCGTAGCGGCCGCCGAGCGCCCGGATGAAGATCTCGGCGCCGCGGTCCTTGTCGAAGAACACGCAGCGTGGCTCGGGACGCACCCGCTGCGCCTGCGCCATCAGGAACGAGAGCGCGACCGTCTTGCCCGACCCGGACGGACCGACGACCGTGAAATTGCCGAGATCGCGTTCGTGGAAGTTGAAGTGATAGGCGGTCTGGCTCGTGGTCTCGAGGAGTGAGACGGCCGGCCCCCAATGGTTCCCGACCGCACGCCCGCTCGGGAAGTTGTGCAGCGACACGAAGCCCGCGAAGTTCTTCGACGAGATCAGGCCGCCCCGGGCCACGTAGCCGAGATTACCCGGGAGCTGCGCCCAGAAGGCCGGCTCGCAGTTCAGGTCCTCGCGCACCCAGATGATTGACTGGTCGGTCAGCGCTGCCCCAACCGCCGTGATGCAGCGGTCGACCTCGGGCACCGTGCCGCCAAGGCACATCACGGTCAAGTGATGCGTGCCGTAGATCGCCTTCGAGCCGAGGAGATCGTTGCGGGCGTCGTCGAGGTGCTCGCTCACGACCGAGCCGGCCTGGTCGGCCATTTCGACCTGCCGCGACACGAGCTCGATCTGGCCCTGCGTCGCCGGCCGGTCGACGATCGCGAAGGACTGCGTGACCACGAACTCGTGCGGCACCTTCAGGAGGCCGTCGAGCAGCATCGGACCCGTGTAGGCCGGGTACTCGCGCACCGAGAGCATGGCGGCGTAGCGGGTGTCGGCCGGGTGCGCCGCCCCCACGAACTCGATGGCGTTTCGCCCGACATTGATGCGCCGCATCGAGATCGCGCTGTCGATCGGCATCCGGGGCAGGCGCATCGAGACCGGCTGCACGCCGTTCAGGAGCTGGACCAGGAACTCGAGCGGCTCGCTGTAGAGAACGCCGGCGCCCTCGCGGATACCCAGCACCCGTGCGCCGTATTCTTGGAGCGTCTCCCGGACCGCGGTGACGGCGTCGCGAAGCTCGCGAACCTCATCCAGCTCCTTCGCGCGGTCGCCCTCGGCCGTTCGCGCACCGAAGAGGTTGGCCATGACGCTGTCGGCCGACCCTGCCTTGCCCTGAAGGGGACGGCGCAGGATCGTCAGGTACGTGTCGTTGACGAACATCCGCCTCTCGGCGAGCCGGGCGAGGTAGCGGCGGTTCAGCTCCGCCGCGAACGGGCTGGAGAACTCGCCGTCCATCTCCGGCTTGATCTCGCGCCGAACGAGGTGGCCGTAGACGGCGTAACGGCTGGTCCCGAGGGTGCGCAGGAGGTCGTTTCGGCCCTCGAGCTTGGTGTTGATCTCGGCCATGTCGGCCGTCTCGAAACAGAAGCCGTCGAGCTTCAGCACGGTCAGGAGCAGGCCGTCTTTGGTCCGAAGCGTCTGGTCGTCGATGTGGCGGGTGTAGGGTACGTGCGAGGAGACGGGCCGCTCGCGCCGGGCCGCCGCGCCGTAGCGCATCTCGTCGAGGATCGCGCGCGCCACCATGGCCCGATCACGCGCGGTAGCTGTCGATGCCCCACACGGGCTTCGACCGGGGAGGGCACTTCGCGGCTCGAACGCTCAGGATGGCGAAGATCTTGTCGTCGCGGAGCGTCAGCACGTAGCCGATCGCATGGATCGGAAAGACAAGCAGGCCCGAGAGCAGGTTCTTGGTGACCAGGAACACGATCGCGGTCACGACCATGTTGAACATCGAGAACATGTACGGCGCCCCGAACAGGGTCGGGGTCCGGGTGAGCGCCCGCACGAGCGGCGTCATCTCGGGCAGGGTCTCGTCCATCGCCGAGCTCAGGAGCCGACGGCGGACTGAAAGAACGACACGATCTGGGTCGCGCCGAACACGAGCACGATGCCGAAGATGATCGAGCCGGCAATGCCCCAGGTCAGGCGACCCGCCCAGGCGAGAAACCCGGAGCCGATCACGGCCAGCACGGCGAGCGAGGTCGCGATCTGGCCCGTCAGCGTGGTCACGAGCTGGGTGAGCGTCGACTGGACCGGCTGCAGGCTTCCACCGGCCTGCGCGAACGCCTCGCCGGCCGCGAGCGCCGAGAGGACAAGCGCCGTCCCGACGAGCTTGAGCACCTTGCGCTGCATGGTCAGTTCTCCACGTGCATGACGAAGCCCTGCGACCAGCTCGCCTCGGGGTTCGTAGAGTCGGGGGCGGCGCCGGCGCGCCGTGGCCGGCTAGCGGTTCCGGCCGCCGGCTTCGGCCAGCCGTTCAGGTCGTTGAGCACGGCTGCGACGTAGCGGACCGTCTCGGGGAAGGGCGGTACTCCCCGATGCTGCTCGACCGCGTCCTCGCCCGCGTTGTAGGCGGCGAGGACGTGCATGGGATTGCGGTAGCGCTCCAGCAGCGCGCGCAGGAAGCGGACGCCGCCACGGACGTTGTCGGCCGGGTCGCAGGCGTCGACGCCGAAGCGCTTGGCGGTTGCCGGCATCAGCTGCATGAGGCCGATGGCGCCTTTCGGCGAGACCTGGTCCATGCGAAAGCGGCTCTCAGCGCGGGCGACCGCGACGACCAGGCCCGGGTCCATGGTCTCCTCGGTCGCGACCTTGCGAGCCAGCGTCTCTGCCTCAGCGGGGGAGGGGACCTTTTCGAAGCTACATGTGCCAGCTGCGGTCGGCGCGGGCGCAAAGCTGCCCACGGCGGGGATCGCGGCACCGATGAATTGGGGCGATGCGGCGTCGCCCGGCCGCCCCTCGATCCGGACGGTTCCGTCGCGGTCGATCGCAGCGGCCAGGACGCGGTTAGGCAGCTTCTCGCCGGCTGTCGCACCGCCGATCAGCCCTGCGGCGACCACCATGGACACGTAAGAGACCGCCCTCATGTTCCCGCTCGCGCCCGCTCTCCCGAATCAACTTTAGTTGACTCGATAAGAGTCAACTAAAGGCGACTCTCTCGGTCGGCAAGGGCCGATGCTGGGCCGTGTAACGCAGGGGTGGCTCCGTGTTGTCGGACCGCCACAGGATGGGAGCCTGAAGGTCGCTCAGCGGGCGCCTTTACTGTTCGTCACACGGCAGCCAGGAGACCAGAGCGACGCGCTACCGCTTCCACCAATGGTAGTCAGCCGCCGCCCACTCCTGCTGCCGCCGAAGGTTCTCGCTTTCGTCGATCCTGGCCTTGCTGGGCCCCTCGAGCAGCGCGAACTCGGACGGCTCGTCGGCCGCGTCGATCTCCGCAGCGGCGGCCGGCGGCTGACGCAATCGCGGGCGCACAGCGCGCCTGCGGACGAGGACGGCGATTACAACGAGTGGCAGAAGGAAGACGACATCGCCGGCTTCGAACGGCTTTGTACCCCAGGTCCAGGCCAGGACACGACCGAGGTACACGAGGAGAAAGACAGTGGAAACGAAGCCGACCATGCGTCAACCATAGGCGACTTAAGGCTGTTGCAATCCCGCGGTCGACCGTCGAGGTATCCTCACCACGCCGCAATGCGCTGACGGCGCATCATACTCTGCAGCGTAGGAGATGTCGTTGAGCAGCCGCCGTTCTCTCCCGTCCAAGCAGGCCGGCATGACTGTCGCCTGCGGGTGGGACAACCCGCTCCAGACCTATTTCTGCACGGTCCTCCGTGAGCCTCCGTCGAGTGAGGAGGATGCCGACACGGTCGTGCTTTGGCTCGGGCTCGACCGCCGTGAAGTGCGAACGCCGGAGGAGATGGCTTCGCCGCTCGCGCCGTACGCCGACCTCGACGCGCTGACCATCAGGCTCCTGCGTGCCGATCGCGACGAGGATCTCGATCGTGGTCCGACTGCTTTGCAGCGCCGATCCTTGGTGGCCTTCGGGGGTGGGGCAGGCTGATGGCACGGGGACTCTCCTCGAGCAGTCCGGCACTCTCGTGGATTGGTTTGGGCGCTCGTCGCCGCCGCAAGGCCGGTCGGTACTTCGCGGAATGTCGCGATGATCACCGCGTCGGCATAATCGCCGACATCAGGATTCAGCCATCCGCGAGCACGCGACGGCGCCGGCTCGCCGGCGGCCGTGGTCCGCGCTGCCGCGGAGGTGGACGAGTGCCTACTCGATGCCTCGTCGGGGCGCAGCTTGCCACCGCCCGCACCCTGATGATGGTCGGCCCGATCCGGACAGTCATCGGTCGCTATCGGGAGCACGTCGCCGCGAATACTGAACGGCTCCGTTTAGGCTCAAGCCCCCGCCAGCACCCGTCTTACCTGCACGGCTGACCACGCCCCACCTCGCGCGCTCGGTATCCCACACCCAGTTCAGCCCGGCCGCGATCTCCCTCCGCGACCTTTGGATGCCGGCCGCAGATCAAGCAGATGTTCGCGATCGGCCGAGGTTCTCGCAGCCGCTTCTGCCGACCAACCGTTGACACTGTGTCGCCAGCCAGATCGCAATTCAGGGAGAGGGGGACGGGTTGCCATTCAGGCCCGCTCGCTTCCGTCTTTACGTCGTCCTCGCCGTTCCAACTGCTCGAACGTACGATTTCGAGAGCCGCATCGTGACCTGGAGGCGAGTTCGAAACATCTGGTACTGGGCAGTTCACAACTGACATGACAATGAGGGCTTGTGGCGTTGATCAGGCTGCAGCTTGGACAAGAGGTCCATCCGATGAAAATAACTCAAGAAAATTTGGGACTTCTGCTGCAGGCATTGGTCGAGCAAAGAAGTAGCCTTGAACCTGGTCGCACCCCATCGCGCCCAGTACCTCAAGTTGCTCAATGTTCTCGACGCCCTCGGCGACGACCTTCATTCCCATGCTGGCACCCAGGCTAAGAACGGCAGACACAATTGCAGGGTCATGCAGATCCCGGATGAACGACCTGTCGATCTTCAGCCGATCGATTGGGAATTGCTTGAGGTTCGTCAAAGACGCGTAGCCCGTGCCGAAATCATCCAGCGCGATGAGGATTCCGGCCCCGTGCAGGGCCCGGATCGTGTCGCCGACGATCTGAGAACCCCAACCCATATAGACGTTCTCGGTCACCTCCAGCGTGAGACGTTCGGCGGGAACGCGCCAGCGAGCAAGCTTATCCATGATCGCCTGGGCCAAGTCGCCGCTGCGGAACTGCCCCCCGGACAAATTCACAGCGACCCGGCCGAACTCGACCTCGGCATCCAGCCACCCTCGCATCTGAGCCATGGCTCGATCGAGAGCGATCTCCCCCAACGCCAGCGAGAGTTCGAGGTCTTCGAAGCCGGCGAGGAATTTGTCTGGGGTGAGCACGCCGCGAACGGGATGGTGCCAGCGCATCAGTGCCTCGAAACCGGTGACGGCCCGTGGCTTCGCCACGCCCACCAGCGGTTGGTAGTAGAGCACGAACTCGTCCGCTTCGATCCCGGCCCTGATCTCTCGTAGCAGAGTGGTGCGGCGCTCGACCTCCTCACGCATGCTGGGTTCAAACATAACGAGACGGTTTCGCCCTGCACTCTTGGCGCGGTAGAGCGCGATATCGGCGTTCTTCAGCAGTTCCTCAGCGTGCTCGTCATCGTCGGGATAGAGGGACGCGCCGACGCTGACGCTGACCGTAAGTCTCTTTCCGCCATGCTCGCGGGGATGCCGCAGCAGCTCCAAAAGCCGCTCGGTAGGCTCGGTCAGTTCGCGAACATCACATACGATAGGCAGGATCACGGCAAACTCATCGCCGCCCAGGCGGGCAACGGAACCGTCGCCTGAATAGGCGGACCGCAGTTGCTCAGCGACTGAGCGCAAAAGTTCATCGCCTGCGCTGTGTCCCAACGTATCGTTGACGTCTTTGAAGTGATCGAGGTCGAGCATCAGCAACCCGACTTTGGTCTTGTATAGCTCGGCTTCAGCCACCGCGGTCGCGAAGCGCTTTTGAAACAGCGCGCGATTTGGCAACCCGGTGAGGGCGTCCCTGAATGCCAACCGCTCGATTTTGGCGGCATGCTCGCGCTGCTCCGTGATATCCTGGACGCTTCCCGTGACGCGGCTGACGAAGCCGTCCGCGAGTTCGGCTTCGGCGATGCAATGCACCCAGCGCGCCGAGCCTCTCGCCGTAACGATCGGCAGGTCCTGATCGAAGGGGATGCCGTCCCGAACCAAACCCTCCATTCCCGCCGCAACCTTCGCAGCGCCATCCACGCCCCAGAAGCCCTCGACCATCGCCGTCGTGGGCGCAACGCCCGGCTCGACCTCGAAGAGACGGTAGGTTTCGTCGGACCAGGCAAGTGACTGAGTGTTGAGGTCCAAGACCCAGCTGCCGACCTTCGCCATGCGGGCGGTCTGCGAAAGCAGGTCCTGTTGCCTCTTGAGGTCGATCGTGGCCCGGCGTCGACGCAACTCGTTGACGGCCATCGATGCCAGCATCTCCAGGCGAGAGGCATCGATCGCCGAGAATTCGCGCGGCTCCGTGTCGATGAGACAGAGCGAACCGACACGGATGCCGGGCCGCACTATGAGCGGGGCGCCCGCGTAGAAGCGGATATGCATATCGCCGGTGACCAGCGGGTTGCCCACGAACCGGAGGTCCTGAGTGGCGTCACTCACGACGAAGACCTCGTCGTCGAGGATCGCGTATGTGCAGAACGAATCCTCTCGCGAGGTGCCACTTGCACTCACGCCGCACTTGGCCAGGAACGTTTGCTCATCACGGCCCACCAAAGTGACTAGGGCGACCGGCACCTTGAAGAGGCTCTGGGCCAAGAGGCAGATCTGGTCGAGGCTCGCCTCTGTCGTTCCGCCCGGACAGTCATACGTCAGCAGTTCTTGGAGTCGCTCCTCCTCGTTCAGTGGGACGGGGTAGCCGGGCGACGCCGACGAGGGATTGAGCACGGGAGCTCCTCATGCGTTCACTCATTGTCTGACGCAGGCAATGAACAACCTGCTACTCAGGGGTGCCGTCTTCGTCGTCAGGCTGAATTCGCGCTTCACAATGGTGTGTTGAGCATGATGGGAAGCTCGGTGAGCACGATGCCGTTCGCGACAGCCGCGTCTTGGGCTGTCGTCACGAGCCGACCGTCGTTGTTCGGCCCGTCGCCGGAGACATCGATGACTTGTCGCGCGGCCTCAACGCCGCTGTGCGCCAGGAGCCCGATCCCGTAGTCGATCGCGGCCGACACAGACGTGTAGTAGGCGCGCCCGGGCGGCGCTCGGCCGAGACGGTCGGCGAAGGCCAGCGCCCCTTCACGTCCTTCGATCACGGTCCAGGGCACGACGACCTCCTGGTGCGCGGCGCTGGCCCACTCGAAATACGTCACCGAGATTCGCCCGACCATCCCCTTGCGGATCGCGTCGTGCACCGCCGGCGACCGAAACGCCTCGATGAAGCCCTGCCGCTGAAGATCCTGCTCGTCGGGGTCCATCGACCAGGAGACGTCCACGCCCATCACGAGACCGACGTCCACCTCCTGGCCGGCCTCGGCGGTCGCGGCCGCGGAAGGGCTGCGATCAGCCACAAGGATGCCAGCAACCCAGCCCGGACCCATCGCACCCATCCGGCGTTCCCCCATCGCGACGGCCGGTGCGGCATGATCCTGTCTTCTCGCTTGGCCGTCCGGGCCCACGGCAATTGGTCAGCTCGTAATCTACCAAACTCCTGATTCCAGCCTTCGATGTTAACGAATTGTAACTGGTCTCGCCCTTCGGCGGACGTAGACTGAACTGTGGAGGGCGATTCACGATCACAAGGAATGCGCAAATGGTGAGTTTTTCGGGAGGTTTGAGGACGTTCGCTCTGGGTGCGTTGGGCGCTCTGACCCTGGGCGGTGCGCTCGCGACCTCATCGGCTCCGGCCGAGGCGACCTGGTACGGCGGCTATGGTGGCGGGTACGGCTACCGACATCACTACCGGCCGCACTACGGCTACGGGCGTCACTATGGGTACCGGCACCAGTATCGACCGCACTACGGCTATCGGTTCTCCTACTATCGGCCTCGTTACGGCTACGGGTACTGAGCTCGAACTCAGTAGCCGCGTCGACCGCCGCGCAGAGTCGCTGGCGCTGATCACTGGCCATCGAGGGCGCAAGCCCCCGATGGCTACTGGCGATGAGGTGCCCGGTTTCGGCCCCGGCCTTGGGGGCAAAAGTCGTGACAAGCTTCCGCTAACTCGAATGTGATGCCGAATCATCGGTGGCCGAGACCACGCCGTCCAACGACTTTCCTGAATCGAGAACCGGCGACGGTTCCACGCTGGTGATCAATGGAGCCGAAGACGCGCCGGTACGCGTGGACGCGGCCGGACGATGCGGGCGTGAGAGCGCGGTTGAAGGCGCTGGCGGCCGAGCGTCGACGGTTCGGCTATCGGCGGCTGAACATCATGCTTCGGCGCGAGGGTGTCACCCTCAATCACAAGAAGCTCTTCCGGCTCTATCGCGAGGAGAAGCTGACGGTGAGGCGCCGGGGCGGTCGCAAGCGGGCTCTCGGTACGCGCGCGCCGATGACGCTGCCACAGGGACCAAACCAGCGCTGGGACCACTATGAAACCTCCGACCGTCCAGCGCGCCGGAAGACCGGCCTGCCGTTCTCCTTCGATCGCGATGCCACTCTGGAACAGGCAATGCTCCTCTTCTGGAGGCACGGCTACGAGGCGACGTCGCTCAGCGACCTGACGGGCGCGATGGGCGTGACGCCCCCGAGCATCTACGCCGCGTTCGGCGACAAGAAGCGATTGTTCCTCGAGGCGGTTCGTCGGTACCTGTCGGGTCCGGTGATGTCCGAGCAGCTCATCGAGGAGGCTCCGACCGCGCGCGAGGCGGCGTGGGGATTGCTGCGCGGCTCCGTGATCTTGTTCACCGGCGAGGACACGCCACCCGGTTGCCTGCTGGCCAGCTCGGCCATCAGCTGCTCCGCCGCGACCGCCGACGTGCAAGCCAAACTGGCCTCTCTCCGGAGCGGGATCGAAGGGCTGCTCACGAACAGGATCGCCGCGGCGGTCGCGAGCAGCGAGCTATCGGGTACGACCGATATCGAGGCTCTGGCGGGACATGCGATGGCCGTGATCCAGGGCCTGTCTACACCGGCGCGAGACGGCGCCTCACGCGACAAGCGCGTGCGTATCGAAACATCGGCCATGCTGGCGTGGCCCGACCCCGACACGCGCAGATAGCGAAGCGCTCTGATCGATCGGACTATTCGAGCAAGGAAGCCGTCACTTCGATCCCCACATCGGTCGTTCAGAAGATTTCGTCGGCGTCTCCGAAGGAGACACTCGTTGAGAAGTTACACCGGCCGGTGAAGGGACAGTGGCGTGGTAGTGCCCGAGACTGAGCCTGCGGCGGCCCACGCCGAGCAGGAAAGCCCTTAGGCACCGCCCGCCTCACGCACCGAGTGGTCGGGCGATGCGGTCACGATCGCTGACTGGTTTCGGCCCGCTCGCTACCCACTCGCGCCGCAAAAGAGCGTATCCGAGTTCATCATGCCAGCGACCCGCAAGCCAGCGGCTCTCGATCGCCTGTACCTCCAAGCGCATCCCGACCCGGTTCATCAAACGGCGGGATGCGTCGTTGGCCGAGAGACAACGTGCAGTGACACGATGGAGTTTGCGCTCTGAGAAACACCAGCAGATTAGGGCTTTTACGGCTTCAGTCGCGAAGCCTCGCCCGTGATGGGTCGGGTGCAGCCACCATCCTAGATCGCCCTCATTTGAACATTCGGCAGAAATGAAGACGCCGACCTCCCCTACGATGCCGGGCTCTTCGCGAAACTCCACTGCGAGCATTCTCCAACCGCAAGCTCTCTCTTCCCGCCGTGACTGCGCATCAAGGAACGTCAGGGCGCTATCAGCGTCCACAGCGGGCAAGAACTGTGAGACTAAGCTGGATGGATCATTGCGATAGGCCAAGTAACTGGCGAGATCATCAGCCGCTGGCGCACGTAGCACCAAGCGAGCTGTTATTATGCTCGTCAACATTCACACGACCTACGACGCGCCGCGACACAGCGCGGAGACGGCGAGCGGCTCGTCGTGCCCGCGTAGCATCCTAACTCCGAGGTCTTCCGCTCTGAAGCCAGGCGGAAGGGGTTGGAGTAGCTCCAGTAGCGCTGTCGAGACAACGACGTCGATGCCTAACTCTTTAGCCAGAGATTCGAGCCTCGAGGTGGTGTTCATGACGTTACCGAAGTACGTAATTTTGTGCCGCCCGAGCCCAATCTCGGCCGTCAGTACGGATCCACAATGGAGAGCCGCCCGGAAGCGAGGCACCTCGCCGAAATCATGCCGCCACTGATCGGCGTCCTGCTCGACTTCGTCCAGAAATTCGAACAGGCATCGTACGACCGCCGCATGGTCAACCCCTTGCTTGAGGCGCCAGGTCACCACCGCCATGTCGCCGACGTAGTCGTCGATCTCGCCGCCGAATTTACGGACGGGACCGGCGAGCGACGCAAAGACACGACCGAGCAGAGCCAGCGCTTTCACGTCCCCATGCTGACGCGCAAACCGCGTAGAGCCTGCAAGGTCAAGGAACAGGAACACTCGGACTTCTCGGACCGGTTTGTGGTGCATGCCAACGATGAGGCTCAAAAGGTTCTTGGGACCGACCAGATCGCGGACCCTGAAGGCGGTGATGAGAAGCGTTGCGATAGCCACCGAGTAGATGAAGGTCGTACGGCTTGGGATCGGGGATTCCTCAAGATTGAACCCTGAGGCCTGCGTATACCGGAGCAGAGAAACGGCCACGGCGTTTCCGGCAGCAACAGCTACCACCATAACGGCAACAGAGAGCATGAAGAATGTCGGCGTGGACGCCTTGCGAAGCTTAACACGCCATCTGGACAGAACGTAGCCGCGTTCGAACAGAAGGATCGGCATCCCGATCGTAAGTCCGTGCAGAACGGATGCCCAGGGCGAAGAATTGAACGCTCCGCCGTAAAGCCATCCCGCGCCTGCGCACAACACCACAATCGCAAACAGTTCGACGATCCTATGACGATGCATAGATTGCCGGCGATCGCTTATGCCGCGTATTTGCGCTGTCATTCCCGCTCCGAGCCAAAGCGAAGTGCGTTGAGACTCAGTCTTATAGACGGATTACCTCGGCGCGATGCCAAGCCGCCGCGCTCTCCGCCTTCGATGAAGGGTTTGTCGCGACGAGCGTAGCCATGGCGATATTGACCGTCGCGATCCCCTTTCGTCTGCTCCAATGCGTCATCGGCCTGGAGCGTCGCGGCGCGCCCATGGAGGACGCCCAATCCCTTGCCAGTCGCGCTGATAACGCTCATCGCGTTGCCTGGGACGAAGCCAAGCGAATTCGCGAGTGAGCCGACGACCTGACCGGCCGTATCCCGAAGATTGGTTGGTCCGACCAGGGGAAGCTGCAACGCCGGACCGGGTCCGATCCCCCAGACCGCCAACGTTTGTCCAAACGTTGCGCGATGCGCTGGCAGGTTGAGATCCCTTGCTGGATCGAGAGAGCCGCCGACGCCAATGGTGGAGTTGAGGACGAAACGCTGGGCGGTGTTCCATGCCCTCTCGGGGTTGCCCTGAAGGACATCATTCACGAGCACGGTCGGCGCGCGAAGGTTCGACACGAAGTTGCCGACCGAGACGCTGATTTCGGGTGGGACGGTGTCGCGGTACGCGGTAGCGATGGGTCGCAGTAAATGCTTGTCGAGCAGCTGATTTCCCGCGAGCACCGTCCTGTTCAGGATCTCACTCCGATCCTCAACTTCTTCGGCTTCGGTCGGCACGGTACAAAGGCTCATGTAGGTAACGCTCAAAGCAAACGCGACGATCGTCAGGTCAAAATGGCGATAACTTCTCATTGCGAGTACGGCTCCACTGGCGTGCAGAACCATGTAGACGCGGCTGTTGTCGCGATGATGTGCTGATTGCGACGACGCTGATTAAATGTTTCAGTTCTGGAATATGCGGTCGCAATTCTGTCATTACAGAGCGTACCCGTCGGCGTATAAGAAGGTATGATCCCCTTGCCTCATGTCCTGATCGTCGACGATGATCCCGATATCTTATCCCTACTAACCCAGTTTTTGCGCCAGCATGCATGTGAGGTCACCGTCGCGTCGGGCGGCACTGCCATGTTTGAGGCATTAGGCAAGGGATCAATCGATGTTGTCGTGTTGGACGTGTTGCTACAGCACGAGAATGGCTTTGATCTTTTGCAGCGCCTACGCGCGGTGTCGAGCCTTCCCGTCATCATGCTTACGGCGCTGGCCGAGCATACCGATCGGATCGTCGGACTTGAGATCGGCGCAGATGATTACCTGACTAAGCCTTTCAATGCCCGTGAGTTGCTCGCACGCATCAAGGCCTTGTTGCGGCGAACCAGCCGAGCCGGGACGCCGCCGGAGCCGGAGGACAGCCGTCCGGTTCTGACCTTCGGCAAGTGGCGCCTCGACGTAGCCCGTCGAGAACTCAGGTCCGACGCGAACACGATGGTGTTTCTGTCGGGGAGTGAATTCGACCTCCTCTTGACCTTCGTCGAGCACCCACAACGCGTTCTCACGCGAGACGCTCTGATGGATTTCTCGCGAGGTTCGTCACATTTGGCGTTCGACCGGAGCGTCGACGTCCAGATCAGTCGGCTGCGCCGGAAGCTCGAGGACGATCCGAAGGCTCCCCACTTGATCCGAACCGTCCGAAACGGCGGATACATTTTCCTGGCGAAGGTCAGCCGGGCATGATGAAAACGAATTGGGGCCGGGATACCATCGCACGCCGGTTCGTGCTGACGATCACGGTGGCATTCGCGGCAACCTTCGCGATGAACGCCCTTTTTGTGACGTTCGCCGGGGTGTGGGGGCGCCCCTCGCTCGAAGAAGCAGGCCTGCTGGAGAGTGCTGCGACAGCCGTTCGAATGTTGGAGGCCTCGCCACCCGCGAACCGACCGCATCTGGCCATGGTGGGAGGCAACGCCGATGAGCCTTACTTTATCGCGTGGCATCCCGATGGCTCGGATATTCCCACCGCGGAGAGGATCCGGCACAATGCTCCAGAGGTCCGTGCTACGATGCGCAGGCACCTGGGTCGCCCAGAAAGCGAAATCGTCCTCTTCGACTCCGACGACGTAGAGGCGTTGCCGCCGTTCCAATATGACCGGCAACGCTATCCGGACGCCCACTTCATGGGCGTCGAGCTCTCCGGGGGTGGATGGCTCGTCTTCACGGTGCCCGAGCGGCGCTGGGGTTTGTCGCGGCAAGGACGCGATCTGCTGCAATTGGGGTTCATGGCGCTCTCCATCCTGGTCTCGGCGGCCTGGACCGCGCGGACGCTCGCCAGACCCATCGTCGACCTCTGGGCGGGGGTGCGTCGCTTCGGGACCGATCCCAACGCGCCGCCCATCGCGCCGTCCGGACCCATCGAGGTGCGGGCGACGATCAAGGCGTTCAACGCGATGCAGGCGCAGATCGCACGGTTCGTCACCGATCGCACGATGATGCTGGCCGCGATCTCGCACGATCTGAGAACCCCCCTCACGCGGATGCGGCTCCGGGCCGAGTTCATCGGCGATCCCGAACAGCAGGCGAAGCTGTTCCGCGACGTCGACGAGATGCAGGACATGGCGAGTTCAGCCCTCGCTTTCCTCCGCGAGGATGCAACCCAGGAGGACCGGACGGCGTTCGACCTGCCCGAACTCCTGCTCTCCATCGTAGACGACTACGCCGACCAGGGGGTCGAGATCGGCTACGAAGGACCCCCGAAGGCTGTTTTCTACGGGCGCCCGTTTGCCCTGCGCCGGACGATCGTCAACCTCGTCGAAAATGCAGTGAAATACGCGACGCCCCCCGTCGTGAGCCTCATGCTGAGCGCGCAAACGGTCGAAATCCGCATTCGCGATAAGGGCCCAGGCATCCCCGAGCACATGCTCGACCGCGTCTTTGCACCGTTTCAGAGGGTGGAAACGTCGCGCAGCCGAGCGACGGGCGGCGTAGGCCTCGGCCTGACCTCGGCCCGCAGCATCATTCGCGCGCATGGCGGTGATCTCGTGCTGCGCAACCATGGCGACGGCTGCGAGGCGCTGATGACCCTGCCGGTCGTAACCCCATCTGGTGCCTGAGGATGAACCTAGCGGGATCGCACCGACCTCAGCCAGCAGCTTCATGCCATCTCCGGCCTTCAGCCGAGTTGCCCGTCGTCTTCGAGCAGACACCCCTGGGGCGGCGCCAAGGTCCACATTGGCGGGAGCCCGCCGTCGTTCAGCGAGATGACCGTGCCGATCGCACCTATGGACGGTCATGGCGGAACTAAAATGGGCTGAACCATCGCGACTTCGGAGTGCATGATCAATGGAACGTTCCTGTCAGATACCCACGTCGGCGGAAGCGAAGTATCTCACGGCCCTCTCCGATGGCCAGAGCGCAATGTTGCGCAAGGTTTTTGAGGCGATACAAGAAGCGCATGACAGGGCAGCTGCCGAGTTCGACTCAAGCGATCTAGAAGGTCAGCCTCCACCGAGCGAGTATTTCGCTTCAGTCGTACATCAGGCAATGTATTGCACGATGTGCGGCGCCGATCCAGAAACTTTCTCCGGGGGCGATCCGCAAATTGCAATCCATGTAATCCGAAACAGTCAGAACATCGCCAAGCATTACTGGGGCGCCCAGATAGAGCCGTATCCACGATAATAGGCGAGGCGCCTCGGTCATCTCCTGGTGACGGCGTTACGGTGTCTCCGCTCATGGTTCAATGGACTGAGCGCTTCGAGAAGGCGACCGACATAGAGCTGCTTGATGCCCATTTCGGTCAGAATGGCAGGGCTGTGTCCAACGAAGCGTTGCAAAGCCTAAGCTCGGCCAGGGTGCTTGTCGCGGTGTACGGCGCTGTCTACCGTTCGGCATGCTTAATCAGCCGGCCAGAAAACGTCCTGGACTGCGACAACAGAAAGGCGAGGTAACGCGCTTGCGCATAGCTCGTGAAGGGCTGCGGCTTTTCTCGACGGAGGGATACGACAAAACGACCCTGGAGGGGGTTGCACTGGCGGCAGGGATCTCAGCACGAACCCTCTACCACTACGTAGCCACGGGACTGATTAAATGTTAGCTCGGGTCGATAGTGGACGGCCGACCTCAGCGGCGAGGCCATCTTCTCCTGCCGACTACCAAAGATGCCGCGATCTTGCGCACGTCCAGCGGCTTACCGGTGACGTCGCTGAAATGCTGACCGAGGACTGAGGCGAGGTGGAGAGTGCTCCGGTCTAGCGCCCGGCCGCATCGATGGTGCCTTGCCCGTGCCTCAGCGCTCAACGTGGATGTGAACCGCGGTCTCGCGTCAGACCT